>CANHJY010000041.1 GCA_947461185.1 Flavobacteriales bacterium | reverse complement strand
GTTAAATCTATCGAACCGGTTTGACCTCCAACACAAAGTGCATCGATATGTGTTTCTGAAAGCGTAAGTGGTGCTTGGGGTTGTAAAATAGTTTGAGAAAGTTGAAGGTTACATCCATTATTGTCGGTAACCGTTAGCGTATAATTTCCAGCAGCTTGACCCGAAATATCTTGTGTAATTTGACCACTAGACCATAGGTAGTTATAAGGCACTGTTCCTCCAGAAACAGAAGCATCTATATTTCCAGTTAATTGACCGAAACATAATATAGTATTGGCGGCAGTAGAACCTGATATTGGTGCTAAAGGTTGAGTAAGTGTAGCTTGTGCATTTACTGTGCAACCATTTGCATCGGTTACAACAACATTGTATGTTCCGATAGGAATATTTATCAAATCCTGAGTTACCAAACCATTAGACCATAAATAGGAATAAGGAGTTGTTCCACCGCTTACAGACAAATCAATACCACCATCGCTTGCTCCAAAACAATTTACATTATCAAGGACAGTTGATGCATTCAATATTGTGGGTTGCGTTATGGAAATAGATGGTGTTTGTGCAGCACAAAGATTGGCGTCGGTCACCGTTAACACATAATTTCCAGGGGCAATATTACTTAAATCCTGGGTTAGCTGACCAGTATTCCACGAATAGGAATATGGGGCGGTTCCACCTGTTACTGTTGCATCAATACTTCCCGTTGGAATACCAAAACATAACACATTCGATGCCTGATAGGTGAGTTGTAATGAGGCTTGTGGTTGAGAAATATTAACCGTAATGGAGGCCTGACAACCATTTGCATCAGTAAGCTGCAAAGTGTAATTGCCACTTGGAATGGCATTCAAATCTTGGGTTATAGCATTATTGGACCATAAATAAGTGTAAGGTGTAGTTCCTCCAGAAGGCGTTGCATTTATTGATCCTGTTGATTGACCAAAACACAAAACATTCACATGGGTTTCTGTTAAAGACAATGCAGCTGCAGGCTGCGTAATAATTACTGTCCTTGTTTCAGTGCAACCATTTGCATCAGTTACCACAACAGTATACGTGCCAGCAATTAGTCCGTTTAAGTCTTGAGTGATTGCATTATTAGACCACAAATAAGTGTAAGGTGCTACCCCACCATTAACTTGTAAATCAATTGACCCATTATTTCCCCCAAAGCACGACACGTTTACTTTTGAATCATTTAATACGATGTCAGTAGGTTGCGTAATAAAAATTACTGGTGTTTGGGAGGTACATAGATTGGCATCTGTTACCGTTAAAATATAATTTCCAGGGGCAATACTATTTAAATCTTGAGCAACCTGACCGCTATTCCAAGAATAGGTATAAGGCGTCGTTCCACCTGTTACTGTTGCATCAATGCTTCCTGTTGGAATACCAAAACAGAGTACATTCGATGCTTGATAGGTAAGCTGAATTGGAGCTTGGGGTTGAGAAACATTAACAGTAATGGAGGCCTGACAACCATTTGCATCAGTAAGCTGCAAAGTGTAATTGCCACTTGGAATTGCATTCAAATCTTGAGTTATGGCGTTGTTAGACCATGCATAAGCATATGGAGTTGTACCACCGGTTGGAGTTACATTAATGGATCCTGTAGATTGACCAAAACACAAAACATTCACATGGGTTTCTGTTAAAGACAATGCAGCTGAAGGTTGCGTAATAATTACTGTCCTTGTTTCAGTACAACCATTTGCATCAGTTACCACAACAGTATATGTGCCAGCCGTTAATCCATTCAAATCTTGAGATACTGCATTGTTAGACCACAAATAAGTGTAAGGTGCTACTCCACCATTAACTTGTAAATCAATTGACCCATTATTTCCCCCAAAGCACGACACGTTTACTTTTGAATCATTTAATACGATGTCAGTAGGTTGCGTAAGTGTTAAACTGCTTGTTGTTGAACAATTATTAGCATCGGTAACAGTCAAGGTTACTGGTCCAGCAGGTAGATTTCCGGCAGTCGGTAATGTTGATCCACTCGACCATGAGTAATTGTATGGTGGAACACCACCTGATACTGTCGACGTTGTTGCACCATTTGTCGAACCAAAACAACTTACACTGAAACCATTAAAGTTGGTTGTTATATTAGTTGAAGCCGTTAATGAAGTTGGTTGTGTTATTGTATAATTTGCTGTTGCAGTGCAGGTATTAGCATCTGTGACAGTAACTATATAATTTCCTGCAGGTAAATTTGTAGGCGCAGATGTTGAACTTCCACCAGTCCAAGAATAAGTGAATGGCGCATTTCCATTCGCAGTAATCGAAATTGCACCTGTGGAAGCATTAAAACAATTCACATTTGTAATTGTGTTAAGTGAAATTGTTGGATTAGGATTAACAACAACTGCAGTAACAGTGTCTAAAATACAATCTAAACCATTAAATGAAACCGCTACAGTGTAAGAACCTGCGTTTAAAGACGAAACGTTATTAATACTTGGGTTCTGAACAGTTGACGTGAAGTTATTAGGACCAATCCAGTTATAGTTTGCTACTGAAGAAAACGGAAATGTAAATTGTAAGTTTTCACCGACGCACAAAGGGTCATTATAGTCGATTGCGGCAGGAGGACATCCCGCAACATTAATTAAAAGTGCATTACTAGCCACGGTAGGACAGCCATTGGCATCATATAAATCAGATAGTCCTCCATTATTATAAGCATTTCCCGAAATGTTACCTGTTCCAAAAATGTATGCCTTATGGTCCAGGGTTGGATCACATTGAAACATGAGACAGTCATTGATTACGGTCACACGGAATTTAACTACTGTACTATCGGCGCCGGTTGGTGAGTTAACAACGACTCCACCTGTTGTTGCATTCGCACCTGTTCCAATTCGAGCAATTACGACCCTATTAATTGGATCATATTCGGCTTGATCATCATTGTAAGCATCTGTTTTAGGACCGATATTAGGCCCATAATTGATGGAAATCGAGTTCGGTAAATACACGGTCCTTGGATCCAAAGTGTCTGACATAAAAGTTCCATTGGAAATATCTGAACCAATGTTTTTTCCAACCAAAGTATATTCCAAAACATCCCCAGGCTGAACCAATCCTCCATTCAAATCTTGGACGGAAACAGTTGCTCTCAAATCTGGTTCATAAACGTCAATCACGGAGGTTACGACACTTGTTAAAATCGTTTCACCACCAGTTGTAATCCGAATATTTGCAGAAGTGGCGTTGTTTCCAATATAGTTAAAGGCCGTATTATTCGGAAAGAAAACACTGGCATCATGTCCAAGGTTGTTGTTCAAATTTGGAATTCTGAAAGGTGTCAAAATTCCATTTCTTGCAATGGTGCTATTGAAAACATCATTGGTATTATGCACCGCATCTGAGACATTAACAAAGGTAGTTCCAACCCCATTGAATTGCAATTGATCACCAGTTTGACCTCTATCACCATCATGCGAAACAACGCCTAGTTCAAAACTAACCGGTCCTGTGGGAGGCGTTAAAAACCCTGATATGGGAATAGTTACGGTATTTCCAGAACTAACATTAGCTAATCCATCAAACACCGTTAAGTTTCTCATGGATTCAAAAACATTCTTGTATACTACAACGATAGTCCAACCGCCAAACATGTTAGTGGTACCGGTCCGGGTAACGAGATTTCCTATAGTAAATCTGGCGTTGGTTCCAACCGCCTGTACGAGCGGTGTAATATTTTTAAAACAATGATAAGAATCGAAACCTACATTATTATCTAAAAGTTCATCAGCTGTTAAGGTAGTGTATGTGCCATTATTAACCCTAATACGAACTTGATTTCTAACTGCATAATTGGTAACAGTACTTGCCATCTGTCCATTACCTCCAACCCTAGCTCCCCAATACAGACCTGCCCAAAGAACTTCACTGCAATTCGGTAAATTTAAACTATCACTGGATGACATGTAGGTAGCGGTAGTATTGTCCGTATCAACAAATGTCATGTTGAAATTATTATTTATACCATTTCCTGCAGGAGGAATTTGAGATGTTGTAGCCGCACAATTAGAACAAGAAACAGAAACATTGGACAGGAGTCTAATACCACCTTTCTGTTGGTTTTGGTATCTGATTGAAAAGGGATCAACAATTTGAGCGAAAGCTTGATTTACTATAATTGAAAACAGCATCAAGAAAAAAACTCTACTCAAATCAATTTTCGTAAAACCTAAGCACATTCGTAGTTCATTTAAACAAGTGATGCTAAAATAGCAATTATTACACGGATTATCGTAATGAATAACAAGTTGATTTATAAATAGTTTAAATGAATTGCATTTGACTATCTGTAATAAAAAAGTCGCCCTAAAAAGGCGACTTTTCTTTTGTATTTAAAGGATTCCCTTATTCATAAAGTCCAGTATCGTAGTTATAATAAACCTCTCTACCTTTTTTATCGTAGTATTTGTAATTGATGGCATCATACATGTGGTAGCCTTCGTCGTTATTAACTTTTTTACCTTTTAGGTTGTAATATTCTTCAATTACTGTGTAACCACTATCATCCATCTTAACAACTTTGTAGGACTTCACTTTCTTCGCAAGGATTTTTTGAATTGGAATTACCTTTCCTTTAGCGTTAAAGTAAATATTGTTTGCTATGTCCTTACGAGAATATCCTTCACTATTATTGATAGATTTTCCGGACTCATTGATAGACTCTTCAAACTGAAGGTAACCTGATTCATCATACTCGAATTTCATTCCTGATACAAAATTTTCATATTGATCATAATTCATGGTGCGAACTACAAGGTTACTGTAATATCCTTCTGATGAATAGTCTTCACTATAATCAGAATATTCATCATAATATCCATAATTCACATAAACTTCCTCGTATTCATTTCTAATGATGGCGATACCATCTTCATTATTTTTCAAAACATTGTTTTGATAAAAAGATTCTTCAAGGATATCATATCCATCATACTTTTTTAAATTCGATAATGCACCTTGTGAATCGTAAGTTGACTCTTCAATTGGCGCCCAAAAATCTTCTTCATCATTACCGTACTTATAACGCACAAGAGCCTTTTCATAGGAATATTCATCATTAAGTAATTCTTGGTACTGGTTGTAATTAGCTTTTTCTATAACTCGAGATTGATCATCATACTTTTGTCTCAATATAGCAACACCATTGTAATCTGTTACGTATTCCTCATTTGCATCGAAATAAGAACGTTCTATTTGATTCCCATTTTCATCGTATTTATATTTTGTCGTGGCTATTGTTCCATAATATTCATCACTTAAAAGTCTATCATTCTCACCATATTTCGCTTCTTCAATTACACGATTGTTCTCATCGAAGACATAACGATAAATGGCAACCTGATCATAATCAGCCAATAGGCGTTCATCATCTCCGTAGCTTGCGTCTTCAATAATATTACCACGCTCATCATACTTGTAACGTTTAATACAAGCAATTCCTTTCAGCAATTCTCCATCAGCACCAAATTTCATTATTTCAATATTATTGTTGTTCGCATCGAATTTATATTTAACGATTGCGCCATCATCATAAGGATCATATAACTCACCATCTGTTCCAAATTTTGATTTCTCAATAATATTACCTCGATCATCATAAGTGTTTCTTTCTATTGCAATTCCAGAATAATCACCTATCAATTCACCGTCCGTTCCATAAGTAGCGGCTTCTATCTGATTTCCATCAGCATCATACTTATACTTACTAATAGCAGCTTGCGAGTAATAATCTGCAGATAAGTCTCCCATTGCATCGTAGTTAGATTCTTCCAAGATATTGCCTTTTGAATCGTATATTATTTTCTCAACGGCAGATTCGTACTCCGTATCCACCAAAAGACCATCGATACCATGGCGTGCGGTCTCAATACAGTAATTGTTGGCATCGAATTTATACTTGTATGTAGCAACACCGTTGTAATCAGCTACTAAATCTCCTAATGCATCATAGGTAGAGGCTTCTATACAATTATGCCTATTGTCATATTCATTTACATACTTTGCTATCCCATTATAGTTGCTAGATTTGGTATTATCCGAATTAAAATACTCCGTCTTTATGTTATCACCATTGGCGTTAAAAGTATATTTTGTAATGGCAGTGCCATCTGTATACAACTGACCATATGCATCATACACTCTCGTTTCAATAAGATTTCCACTAGCGTCATAAATATATTCAGTTGAAGCTCCATAACCGCCATCATACAAAGCACCTTCTACATCATATTCAGATGTGCGAATTATTTGATTTTTATCATTGTATTCATTTTTGGTATAAGCTGACTCATAATATGGCGTACCATCATCGTTTAAGAAGGCTAATTCAATTTTATTACCACGAGCATCATTTTTATATTTCATTATAGGTGCGTAATAAGAGCTGTAATATTCCCCCTTAGAATTGAAATATGAAATCTTAGAAACGAAACCGTTATTATCGTATTCATATTTAGTAATTGGACTATTATCTCCTTCAATAAACTCATTGTCAAGAGTATAACGAGCTTCCTCAATACGCTGATTTTTGTCATTAAATTTGTTCTTAATATAGGCGGTACCATCCCATTCCGTGTGTAATTTTCCAGTCATATCATAATTGGTAATTTCCAAAATATTTCCTTTTGAATCACATTTGTACGAGGCATAGTAAACGCTATACTTCGAAGTTCTTTTACCGTATTTATTGAAATAATAAGCTTTTGAGTAGTAACCGTTCTGATCCATTTCATAACGGGTATCAAATACATAATCTTTTTCTGCGCTGGTATACGACATCGGGCTTTGGTAAACAGCAACAATTTTGTTGTTTTTATATGTTAAGCGATAAAAGTTACGAAAACGCAAAGTATCAGAAGGAGAAATTTCATCTTTTCCTAGGATATCTACCGGATAATCAGTTGAGCCCTCGATTGATTTATAATACTTGATATTTTGCGAATAGAATGTATTACCTATAGTCGCAACAATAAAGGTAATAAAGAGTAGAGAGAAATATTTCATAAGGTTTTAAATTTTGTTAAACAAATGTAAAAAAATAACCAAGCCATAACCAATTAAGGAAACAAATATTACAAAGATGTTGAAAACTAATTTATTGGCTAAAAATGAGTCTGGAAATTTACTTCAAATTTCCATAAATGTAAACCATCGGCTCATGAATTTGGGCCACTTTTTTCAGGATGGAAGGTACAACTTGACAAACCACTTTTTCGGTGGAGCTAACCATTTTGTAATCTACCGAAGATCCACCATCAAACAGAATACCTTCAACCATTCCTATTTGAAGTGCATAAGTAGTAATTTCCTTTATACTTACCATCGAAGAGGCGTTGGTTGCAACAAGCAGCAGTCTTCCATCGTTTTTTCTACCGAAAATGGTACGGAATTCTTTCTTCCTCGCATGTTTTTTTTCAAAAAGGGCTGTATTCAGCTGCCCATCATCAATACCCCAAAGCATCGTTTGCGAGGCATATTCCGTAATTTTTGGGCAAGATT
The DNA here is from genome assembly GCA_947461185.1 of Flavobacteriales bacterium. Taxonomy (GTDB): domain Bacteria; phylum Bacteroidota; class Bacteroidia; order Flavobacteriales_D; family Crocinitomicaceae; genus M0103. The sequence continues at coordinate 3,733 of CANHJY010000041.1, read as the reverse complement.
TTACCGCTATATGAGGCTTTCCATCAAGCACATAAAAATAGCCACCTCCCTTTATTCTCGTTGCTGTTCTTTTGCCCTTGATAACAACAAGACCTATGGGTTGATCACTAAAGAAATTACTATTCAGATAAAAATCTGCTTGCTCCGGCTTGGATAACGACACCCCCATTTTCATGGTCTTTGGATCAAACTCGAAAATATTGTAAAGATTGGTTTTCGTAATTTTCACCTCTATTTTTGCAGGATGCTTCGCTAACTTTTGTTCGGGTGATACATGCACATTATCGCAAGCGTAAAGCGAGAGGAGTGATAAATTAAATAAAATGAAAAAATATTTCAGAACAATTAAAGTTGAAAATATCTTGTTTGAACTTTTACTACTTTAAGTTTTAACGATAACAAAATTTATAATCCCAAACTCATAGAAATACTTCTCGTTAAACCATCCGGTGAACTATATCTAATTTCAAAAATCACCTTATCACCTTCCTTTGCAGCTTTTAAAGCATCTTGAGCATCTCCACTCAGTTTATTTCCCGCTCCTCTGTACTCTTTACCTTTATATGCCATTGTCCATTGAGTCACTTTAAAGTCGTACTTTAAAAATACATCAGGACCATATCCAACTGTAAATTCGGTGGCATCTCTATCAGCGGTTTCTCCATTGGTTGCATTTCCAAAATAGCCTGATACTGGAGGTAATGCTTTACAAATATAGTTCAGTATTTTAAGCGTATCACCTGATTTATTGTCGATAAAAATCAAATTAAGATCATTATCTGTGGGAGTTAAAATAGAATATTCCGCCATTTTTTGCAAAGTACCCCCTTCAACTGCAACATTGTAATCGGTTGTTCCATTGACAGATCCGAAATAAACACGATTTGCATAACCTCTATAAAGTACATTATAGTTGTAATCAGGAAAGAATGCAGGAATCTCAACTTCTTGCGCATTGGCAAAAATTGGCAATAAGAATAACAGTTTTAATAGTCTCATATGATTAGATTTAATTATCAAAGTTGTGAATTAATTTTCAAAAATTAACAATTCCAATAAAAAAGTTACAATATAAAGCAGCTATTTCAGCCTAAGTGATTGCAAATAAGTCACTTGTTCTTGACTTAAAGGAATAACCACCCTAAATCCCGTTGTGGCATCTGCAGTATGCGCTGATTTGAGTACACTGGATTGCGGTAAAAGATAAACTAGCGGATCATTCCAGGAACCACCTTTTACAATATGGGCTTTGTAAAGATTTTTATTCAATTGGATATCCTCATCAATATTGGTCCACATTTGAGTTGCTTCATTAGCAAGTGAATCAAGAGTTAATTGCGCATCGTCTTCAATTTCGAGTAAATCTTCGATATTTTCTGGTAGCAAATCGTACATATACAAATAGTCATCGCGCATACTCATTGGAATGGTTGATGAGTCAACCTCCAACTTTTTATTGAAAGCAATAAAAGTGTTTGAAGGCTGCCTTGAATTTTCATCAAAATACAAGAATTTGACATATTCCTGATTACAATTTCCATCATCGAAAGTATCCATCATCCATTCTGCAACATTTCCATGCAAATGATAAAGCCCTGATTTGTTTGAACTTACTTTATTCACTGATGCTGTACCAAAATAATTCCCATTCGATTTTGGAATATAAAATCCATTTTGATCAATGATATTCCCAAAAATTATATTGTATCCATCCTTATCCTTGCTTGAAACAAAATGCGTTGAATACCCATTAAATTCAGCTGAATCTGCAACGGCTAACCATTCATTTTCGTATGGCAATCTTACTTCATTGTTTCGAAAATCTGAGTTTATATCATGTAAATAGTTGTTAAGGAATTTGGAGTAAAAGTGACAAAATGCCTGACATTGATCCCAAGTTACACCGACAACTGGAAAATTATCATAGTAAGGATGCCAAAAGTAATAACCACTTAAGCCTCCGTCATCAATAGACTGACTTGTATACATCTTGGTCCAACAAAGGGTATCTGGATAAATTACAATTTGAATTTTAGAATTAGACTGGCTAAGGTAACTATACTTTAAACTACCGGCATTATATTCCTTTCGTTGGTAATAACGTTCGGGTTGCAAGTCAAAAAATTTATCAAGAATTTTTACCACTTGTTCATCTTTCCAGTCAATTTTAGTCTCCCAGTTCAAAGAATAACTTCTTCCAAAATCATCTGCATTAGCAGTGGGGAAGCCAAATTCTTTGTATCCGTTAGCATATAATTCTTCCCTAAATAGTGAATCTTTAACCCAATCGACAAATTGACGATATTGTATATTGGTGATTTCTTTTTTACCTATTAAATAATGCGTATTTATTTCAACATTTTGGATTTTACAGTTATTGCCTTTTAAAATGGCGGTATCATTGGCTGTATAATTTTGAATACGGTATGGATTGAAACTAACACGCATCGGCTCAACTAATGAAAATTCATTGTAAAATGCCTTGAATTTTTTACTCACTTTTTGGCCAAAAGCTAGATTGGATAGAATTAGAACAATAAATAATTTAATTGATAATTTTACGAAATTCATAGTGCCAAAATTTAGGACAACCCTTTTTAAACAAAAGATTTAAAGCAAAATTACATTTTCTAACTAATTTTTACCAATTACAACAAATCGACCGACATTAAAAGTATCAAGTTCGATGCTGTATACTCCATTGGAATAGGAATCAAGATTAATTTTCATTTTGTTTTCAGCACCTTGCAATTCACTTACAAGTCTTCCAGAATTATCTCTGATTACAATGTTTTGTCCAAGATAAATGTCAGATATTTCAACCATTATAAATTCACTCGCCGGAACTGGATAAATATGGATTTGTTCGTTACTCAAATCTGATAATCCAACACCATTAACATTAACAGTTTGTTGCAAGGTATCGCTTCCGCATCCGTTGGACACAATTAATGTAACATTGAAAGTACCATTAGAATTATAGGTATGACTTGGGTTTTCAATATTCGATGAACCACCATCACCAAAATCCCAAGACCAATTAGCGGCATCAGTTGAAGTACTTGTAAATCCAACCATTCCTGAATTATTTGTAAATGAAAAAGCCGCAATAGGACTTCCAGGCATGGTCATAACAACTATAGAACTCGCAGCACTATTACCGCATACATTCTCGGCAGTGACAGCTACAGTTCCTCCAGTAGCATCTGCAGTTAATATAATAGAGTTTGTTGTACTTGACCCTGTCCATGTTGCAGGGAAAGACCAATTGTAAACCACATTAGGATCATTAACAACACTGAATGTATTGGTGGTATTTGCACAAACAGAATTTGGACCTGTAATAACCGAAGGTGCAGGAGCAGGCGCAACAACCGAAATATAATTGGTATCCGTTACTGTTGTTTGGGAAACACCATCGCTTACAGTTAAGGTAACACCATAAACACCAGCTGCAGCATATGTAACCGTTGGATTCTGAATTGTTGATGTTGCTGGCGTTCCACCAGGGAATTGCCAAAACCATGATGTTGGTATCGCACCAGTTGTTTGATCGGTGTAATTTACTTGTTGATTGGCACAAACAGTCAATGCTGCTGAAGAAAACGCTGGATTAAGCGGTGAAGACAGATCATTCCATTTCCACATGCCGTTTTGCGTTGCGCTAGTATTGAACCATCCTGACCAACCTACTGACGGATTTATAAATTCAACATACAAATGCTGTTGGTTG
>CANHJY010000040.1 GCA_947461185.1 Flavobacteriales bacterium | reverse complement strand
TTACAAGCCGTTGTTCCTTGTGATGCTGCATCTTACAGTCTGGTGAGTAATTGTGAATAAAATGGGATGGGTTCATTTATTTTAAGCGCACCAGCCTTAGCGCCATCATCAATTTATTATGTAGTAGTTTCTGGTGATCAAAGTGGTTCCGGAATTACAATTCCCGCCGTTTGTGCATTCGATGTTGAAGTAACTGGATTAGGAATTGAAAGACCCGTTCCTTCAATTTCTTTAACTACAAGCGCTACCATTATTTGTAAAGACGATCCTGTTACGGCAAATTGTCAAACTATTAATTGTCCTGGAAGCGGTTTGTACGATTGGTATGTTGACGGAAATTTGATTGCAACTACAACTGATACATTTTTTATTACAACAAATATTTCAGATGGTTCTATAATTACTGTTGCAACAGACTGTTACACCTTGTGCACTGAAATTGTTGATGCAAGCTCTGGAGCTTTTGATGTTTACGAATTTCTTCTGGATGCCGGTAGTGATATAATTATTGTAGGAGATAATTCGGTTCAGCTTAATGGAACAACAAGTGCGGTCTCTTATTTATGGAGCCCAGCATTTGGTTTGAGCGATGCAACAATTTTAAATCCTTTTGTCAATATTACCGAAACAACAACATTTTCTCTAACAGCCACAGAGAATGGTTGTACACAAACGGATCAAGTGACTGTTATTGTTGATGATGTGCTATTTTTTCCTACTACATTTTCTCCGAACGGAGATGATATTAATGAAAAATGGATTATTGATGGCATTGAAAAATATCCCAATTGTTTGGTTCGCATATTCAACCGTTGGGGGCAAGAGGTTTATCAATCAACGAATTACAATGAAAGTAAAGCTTGGGATGGAACAAGTAACGACAAGCCTTTGGCAGAAGGTGTATATCTTTACACTGTAGATCTCAATGAAGAAAACGCGTCTTTTTACAAAGGAAGTATAACGGTTATACGATGATGATTCGAAATAAAAAGGTTCAAATTATTTTCTTTTTACTTTCATTATTTGGGCGGAATGCTCTTGCGCAACAAAACACACAATTTTCTCAATGGAATTGGCATCAATTCCCTTTGAATCCTGCACACGCTGGAATCAAATCTTATATGGAGATTCATTGCCTTTACCGATTACAATGGGTTGGTTTTGATGGCGCACCAAGAAGCGGGTTAATTGGTTTATCCGCCCCCCTTTTTGCCAAGCGAAAAAAATACTTGAGTGCCAGACATGGCCTGGGATTCCGAATGGAATCTGATCGTATTGGTCAATTTAATACTACCCGTTTCAATTTAGCTTACGCGGGCCATTTTAATTTTTCGAAAGACACCAGGCTTTCATTGGGTTTGTATGGCGGATTAATGCAGTTTGGCTATGACCCATCTGGATCTACAACAAATAGCCCTGACCCTTTAATAATGCAAGAAAGTTCTGCGATTTTACCGGATGCATCATTTGGAGCTTGGTGGAATGGTGAGAATTATTATTTTGGGCTTGTTTGTGATAATTTATTAGCATCTCGATGGGATGATTTAGGCAGTGCTTCAAGACAACGATTTCATACATCACTTACTGCAAGTTACCGCATGCAAATCAATTCAGTACTTACATTTTTACCAGCAGCAATGGTTAAAATCCCACCAAAAGGTAAGGTTTCCGCTGACATCTTAGGTGTCTTGAATTATAGAAATTTTATAGACTTTGGGTTGGGTTTACGCACTGGAGACGCCTTAATTGCGCAGCTAGGAATTAAGGTTACTGGTCGATTTGCCCTTTACTATTCATATGATGCGGGAATTTCTGCTTTCAGGTCTAACCATAGCGGTTCGCATGAGATTTCTATAGTCTTCAACAACGGGATTCAGGCCAATGGCCCTGGAACAAAATGTCCGATGTTCTAGGGTTTAAGCACCTTATTCAAAAAGCAGTGTTTATAATTCTTGGGCGACCTTTGAAATGCACTTCATTAGTTTCATCATATTTGTTCGTTAACGATTAAACTTCATAAAATGCGCATTCTTATTTATTCTGCAGCTATTTTCTTAATCACTTCTTGTGTACCGATAAAAAAATATAATGAATTGTTAGCCAAAGAACAAGCATGTTCAGAAGAGCTAGAAAAATATAAAAACAGCGCTTTAGATTGTGATGGAAAGTTAAAGGATGCGGAAGCCAACCTTTTAACGTCAAAGGAAAAAATATCACAGCTAGTAAAAGATACCGCTTCTTTAGGGTTAAAGATTAGAGACTTATCAACCCAAAAAGCAAAGCTGAATACCGAGAAAGAGTCCTTAAATGCTGAATTGGAAAAATTAAGAGATAAAGGTGCTAAGCAAACAGCCACGCTACAAGCGGAATTAGACGCAAAAAATCTGGAGTTACAACGCAAAGAGGATGAATTACTTCTTCTTGAAGCAGAATTAAAGAAAAAAGAGGAGTTGCTAGCTGAAAGGGAACAACGTGTCAATGAACTTGAAGAATTGCTAAAAAGGAAAGATGAAGCAGCTCAATTACTAAAATCAAAAATTGCTAGCGCATTGAAAGGTTTTGAAAATCAAGGGTTGACAGTTATAGAAAAAGACGGAAAAATTTACGTTAGTATGGAGGCAAAGTTACTCTTTGCTTCAGGAAGCACTGCTGTTGAAGCCAATGGTAAAAAAGCTTTAATTGAATTGGCTAAAGTTCTTGAATTAGAAAAAGAAATTGAGATCATCGTTGAAGGTCACACTGATACGGACAAATTAATAAGCAGCGCACACCCAAAGTCGAATTGGGAACTTTCTGTTTTGAGAGCGACAGCTGTTGTTGATATTTTAATTACTAATTCCAAAGTAAATCCTGCACAATTAATGGCTGCTGGGAGATCGGAGTTTCATCCAGTTGATGCTTCAAACAAGGCAAAAAACAGACGTATTGAGATTATTCTTTCACCAAACTTAAATGAGCTATACGAACTTATTAACCAGGATTAAAAGTTAATCCTTTAGAAGTTAAAGCCAGTCGTGTGTAAATTTTTTAGTGATTTGTTTGCGGAATTTTTTAAGCACAGATTCGCGATCAGAAACGTTTCCACATTTCACGATATCTGAGCCTACGCATTGCCCATTGCGATAAAAAGTAAATTCAAAACTCACTGACACGATTTCATCTCGATAAATTGGAAAGAGGTTCCCTACACTTAAGGCTTGTTGCAAATCATCTTTACAAGATGATGGTTTAAATTTTTTATCATAACCCCTAACGCTTACGAGCATGTAAGTATCAACCCCCATTGTCCTTGTAAGCTCTTGAATGGAATCACTGGCCAAGACTGTGGTATAATTACCACGTTTCAAAATGTTTAGTGATGGAATGGCTTTTATTCCAGCATTGGAAAGTAATTCAGTCAGATTAATTTCAATGGAAAAGTGGTCATCCTCTTGTTCTAGTAATGCAATGACAAGCACATTTTTTAATTTTAAATTTTCCACTTGTGCTCCTGCATTAAATGTAAAAGCAATAAGCAAACTTAAGATGAGGTGTTTCATGAGTTCGATTTAAAAAATTTCTTTTGCAATGGTTTTTACCATCGAAGAATTGGACATGGTGTAATAATGTATACATGGAACTCCAGCATCTTTTAATTCTTTTGACTGCGAAATGCCCCATTCGATTCCCAATTGTTCAACATCCTTATTGTTTTTACATTTCAGTAATTCAGAAGATAGGGCATCAGGGTAATCAATTTTAAAGAATTTAGGAAGAAATGTAATATGATCCAAAGTTTTGATAGGTTTGAGACCGGGAATAATGGGCACTGTGATACCAATTTCTCGACAAGCATTTACAAAATCAAAATACTTTTTATTATCAAAAAACATTTGTGTAACGATATATTCTGCTCCGGCGTCTACCTTATCTTTAAGGTATTGAAGGTCAGTTGTCATGTTCATTGCTTCAAAGTGTTTTTCAGGATACCCCGCCGCTCCGACACAAAAATCTGTTGGTTCTAATTGCACATCATCCATCATGTAACTTCCACTATTCATGTCAGATATTTGGCTAATGAGCTCCACTGCATGTTTGTGTCCATCTGTGTGCGGACGAAAAGTACTTTCTGTTTTAATGGAATCTCCTCGCAATGCTAGCACATTATCAATCCCCAAAAAATGCAAGTCGATTAATGCATTTTCTGTTTCTTCTTTACTAAAACCTCCACAAATTAGGTGAGGCACCGCATCGACTTGATATTTGTTCATTATTGCCGCGCAAATTCCTACCGTTCCTGGACGTTTACGAATGGCTATTTTTTCCAATAGGCCATTTTCTCTTTCCTTATAAATGTACTCCTCTCTGTGATACGTTACATTCACAAACCTCGGCTTGAACTCCATCAGTGGATCTATTCCATCAAAGATGGATTGGATACTTTTCCCTTTCAAGGGCGGAAGAATTTCAAAGGAAAACAGGGGTTGTTTTGCGGCTTTTAAATGTTCTGTAACTTTCATTATTTCAAATCGTGAAGTACAAAGATAAATTAGAATTTGTAATACATTGTTTTCAACATTTCAGCAATGCCAATTTTGAAAATTTTTATTTCATTAATACTTGTGCGAATTGCATGTCAATTTGGGTGGTAATCTTAATATTTTCTTCATTTCCTGGAACACAATGAATTTGAAATCCTGCTTCTTCTAATAAGGATGCATCATCAGTAATATTATTGTGAAATGGAAGGTTATAAGCTTTGGTAATTGATTCTTTATTAAAACATTGAGGGGTTTGCACATGAACATATGCTGACCTTGGAACAGCCTGTGTTTGCTCATTATTTAATTGTCTCAAAGATTCCTTTAGTGGAATAACAGGAATTACCTGACCAAATTGTTGCACCGCATCAAAACACCTTTTAATGGTTTCGTTGGACACTAATGGCCTTACACCATCATGAACAGCGATAAATTGACCTTCAGAATACGCCAATGCGTTTTTAATTGAATGATAGCGCTCCTTGCCACCATCAACAATAACATGAGGAATATTGCATTCATGTTCCAAAATCAATTCACTCCAGAATGTTTTCCATTCGTTCGGTAAGGTTAATATTAATTGAATCTTTTTGTCAAAGTGATAAAACCTTTCCAAGGTATGAAGCAATATAGGTTTATCATTCAATTTGAGGAATTGCTTAGGTAGATCGCCACCCATTCGTTTTCCAATGCCTCCGGCGGTAATAATGACTGTAAACTCAGGTTTTGCCATTGCTTAAAATTAGCATAAAAAAAGGTTGCTGGAAACCAACAACCTCCTACATATTATATAACTATACTTATTTAAGTTGATTCGGATTTTCTTCAGCACGTTTATTGAACTTACGTTGCCAATTTAACCAATAAAACAGACCGATAAAACCTAAAATAATAACGGCATTATTGAAAATATTACCTATAGACTCGAAAAAACCGAAGGTCCAAGTTAGAAAATCACCTATTGCGTAAAAAAATGTTGTCATATCAATCTTTTTATCTGTTACAAAGAAAATAATTTTTATTTAAAGAAGCATCATTAATTGCAATAATTGAATCAATTATTCTGAAATACGAATTCCTTCAATAGCTTCAGTAAGCTCGATAAATTGTTCTACGGATAAAACTTCGGGCCTCAAATTCAAAAAATGATGATCAAAAGTCGGGTTGGCGATAATCTGCTTTAATGAATTTCTGATTGTCTTTCTTCTTTGATTGAATGCCATTTTTACGACCTGAATGAAAAGTTTTTCATCACAAGGTAATTTATCTCTTGTATTCCTTACGCAGCGGATAACCCCAGATTTCACTTTTGGTGGAGGGTTAAAAACATGTTGGTCAACTGTGAAACAATAATTGATAGTATAAAATGCCTGTAGAAGTACACTCATAATACCATACGTTTTCGATCCGGGTTTTTCAGCTACACGCTCTGCAACTTCCTTTTGGAACATTCCCATAATTTCTGGAATCTGATCTCGGTAATCTAGGCATTTAAAAAGAATTTGCGATGAAATGTTGTAAGGAAAATTCCCGACTACTGCAAATGGTTCTTTACCCATAATATTTTCAAGGTTCATTCTTAAAAAATCACCTTCAATTATGCGATTCTGAAGTTGCAAAAAATTTGAATTAAGGAAAGCAATAGATTCTCGATCCACATCGATAACATAAACCTCTAAATCACCTCTTTTTATTAAAAATTCTGTCAAAGCCCCCATCCCGGGACCTATTTCCAGCACTCTATTGCAATTGTTGTGATTTCCGTATTGATTGCTAATTTTTTCGCAAATATTCTTATCTGTGAGAAAGTGTTGGCCGAGATGTTTTTTTGCGCGGACTGACATGCTATTTGAATTCTTCAATTACATCAAGAAGTGTTCGGAATGCCGCAAAGTAACCATTAAATTTCTCCGCATGTTCCTTTTGCAATTTTGGAGCAAATTGTGTTCGGTATTTCTCCAATAATTCTAGAGTAGGGCACAAGTAAGTTATTGCATAGCTGCTTCCTTCTTCTTCAGATTGCACTTTGGAAAATCTACTCTCGATAAAACAATTTGTAGCCATAACATCAGGAATGTGAACAGTTCGCATCCAATTCAACCATGCTTCTTCAACTGAAGGATCAATAGCAACAGTAACATTGTACAAAATCATGGTACAAAGGTAATGTTATTCCAATTCCGTTTCATTGAGTTACAAGGATCAACTTGAAAATAAGCGCCCAATTATGATAAAATCCTTACTTTTACTTGAAAGTACATCGTATATGGTATTATCAATGACAGGTTTCGGAAAATCCACCGGGACTTTCAACAACAAAAAAGTTAGTATAGAAATCCGAACTTTAAACAGTAAATCTTTGGATTTAAATTTTCGTTTGCCAAATAATTATAGAGAACTGGAAGCAGCTTTTCGCAATTGTGTTTCAGCCAACTTAGAAAGAGGAAAAATAGATTTTATTTTAGTTATTGAAGGAACGGGAGATACGCAAAATTATGTTATCAATAAAGATTTAGCAGCGACATACTATAAAGATTTGAAGGAATTGAATACGATTATTGATGGAAAAACTGAAGACTATTTATCGTTAATTCTCAGGATGCCCGATATTTTTATCAACGACAAACAAGAATTAGGTACCGAAGAAAAGAATTGGATTCTTGAATTAACTAACGAAGCATGTTCTAGGGTTAATGATTTTCGAAAGCAAGAGGGGCAGGCGCTTCATGAAGAGTTCACCAATAGAATTAATGATATTCAATATTTGTTGGGACAGGTTCCTCAATATGAGCAGGAGCGCATTACAAATATCAAAGAAAGGTTGAAACGAGGACTTGAAGAATTTGCTGGCACGAAATACGATGAAAATCGCCTTGAACAGGAGTTGATTTTTTATATTGAAAAATTAGATGTTTCGGAAGAGAAAATGCGTCTAAGTAATCATTTGGATTATTTTTTGGACACCCTAAAAGTTGAAGCATCTGGAAAAAAACTGGGGTTTATATCTCAAGAAATAGGTAGAGAAATCAACACATTAGGTAGTAAATGTAACCATGTTGCGATGCAGAAATTGGTTGTAGAGATGAAAGACAACCTCGAAAAAATCAAGGAACAAGTTCTAAATACCCTGTAGTTTTGCAAATGGAAACAAAAGGTAAGTGTATTATTTTTTCAGCGCCATCCGGAGCCGGTAAAACCACAATCGTTCATGCATTATTGGCTAAAAATCTTGGACTATCATTTTCCGTTTCCGCATGCAGTAGAGATCCGAGACCAAAAGAAATAAACGGAAAAGACTATTATTTTTTGGGAATAGAGGGATTTAAGGAGCAAATACAAAATGATGCTTTTATTGAATGGGAAGAAGTCTACACTAATAATTTTTATGGTACGCTTAAAAATGAAATCCAACGAATTTGGGATAGCGGTAATGCTGTGATATTTGATGTTGATGTTATTGGTGGTTTAAACTTGAAGAAAATATTTGGTGAAAACGCCTTAGCTATATTTGTTCAACCTCCTAGTTTCGAAGAATTGGAGCAGCGTTTAAGGTTAAGAAGTACAGAAAGTGAGGATAAAATCAATCAACGGATGTCGAAAGCAAGAAAAGAGCTGGAATATGCATCTCAATTCGACAAAATTCTGGTCAATGAAAACTTAGATGAAGCCATTGAAACTGCAAAAAGTTGGGTAGAACAATTTCTTAAAGTATGAAAATCGGATTGTATTTCGGCACCTTTAATCCGATTCATGTCGGACACCTCATCATCTCCAATTACTTTGCAAATAAAACTGATTTAGACCAAGTTTGGTTGGTTGTTACACCACATAATCCGTTAAAAGATAAAGCCACTTTATTGAAAGATTTTCATCGATTAGACATGGTAAAAGAGGCCATTGAAGATAATCCCAAACTAAAAGCATGTGACATAGAATTTAAGTTATCCAAACCAAGTTATACCGTTACAACCCTAGCTCATCTAAAGGAAATGTATCCGAATGATGAATTTTCATTGATAATGGGAGAAGACAGTTTGCGGAGTTTAAACAAATGGTATAACTACGAAGTAATTCTGAAAAACTATAAAATATACGTTTATCCAAGGGCAGTTTTAATGAATGAATTGACTGAGGACAAAGAATTTAGAGCCCCTTTGTATGATCATTCCAATATAGAAACATTGCAGGACGTTCCGATTATGAGAATTTCCGCAAGCTACATTAGAGATGCTATAAAAAAAGGAGAGGATATTAGGTATATGGTAACTGAACCGGTTTTAAGATATATTGAAGAAATGCGCTTTTACAAGTAAATCAATAGGAATAAAATTATTCGACATTGATTTTTTCGATATGAATATTACCCTCTTGTTTTCTTGGATTCCAAATATAAATTTTGGTTTTTCCATCTCCGTGAACAACAAAGCTTCCCTTGAATGGCTTATTAGTTTTTAAATCTGTAAGGCTGTAGGATGCTCCGTTATCATGATCGTAAACTAACGCGAAACCATCATTTTCAGCACTAATCTCTAAGTCTAGCCTTTTATCTTTTTCAGATTCCGGAAAAAAAGAATTCAAACCTGTATATTCTTGATTTGCATTAATAGTCAAAGTGGTATCCTCATCCGAATAGTTTTTATTCTTGGGCCTATATTCCAAGATGATGACGCCTTCGCCCTCATTTAAAGGATCAGAAATTTGCTCACTACTTAAAAATTCTTTGACAATTTGTAAATCAGGATGGTTTTTAATTTTCCCCATAGGAAGTAGCATTTCTTGAGGTCCAAAATGGCTATCCCGAACGATTAAATCACCGGGTTTCAGGGTTGTTCTTAAATCATTATCCAGATCAGAAAATGTGTAAAAGATTAACCTATTATCATTTTTAAAAGGATTTTCCCCGTACTCAAAGGAGAGTAAAGGCGCATGATAATAAACCTTTTTTTCCCCTAAGTTTTGATTGTTTAAATAATGAGCTGCTTTTATAATTTCAACATCAAGTGCTTCCAATTTTTTGGGATAATATTTTGTGGTAACAAGTGCAAAAGTGACTCCTAATGCAAAAAAACAACTCAGCCATTTTATGATAACATGTTTGCTTAATGGAACATTGTTTATCGCTATAAGGTTCATTACTAAAAAAATGGGTACGCCCTGGGTGGCAATGCGTGTTAAACCTAACGAACCATTTTGTCCGGTTGCCCAGAAATAACTGTGTGCGGCTAAAATTCCTAAAAATACACCAAAACTAAATAGCCATAAATTCCAATCAATTTTTAGCTTTTTATTAAGCATATAAAAAAATGAAGGAATTGCTAAAATGAAAAGATATAAACCAGGATTTCCCAAATAATTTTTATACGAAAGTAAATAGTGATGCCATGTACCTGAACCATAAATATTATTGCTCATTTGATAAGGGCTTTGAGTAAAATACCAAAAGAAATCACCGTAAACAAAAACCCCGGCTATTCCATAGATAAGAAAAGCACTCGCAAGCAGAGGAATGTGTTTGAATTGCTTTGCAAAAACTAATATCATCAGTGCTAATAGGAGTGGTAGTTGTCCTTCACTTCTTAAGAAAGGCATTGTTGATACGACAATGGCAAACCAAAAATATTTTTTTTCATTAAGTAAGAACAAAGCGCTCATCAAACTTAAATTGAACAAAGGTTCTGTCATTCCACCCAAAATGGTATTTGCAATATCATGTGCTTTAAGAAGAATAAGGGGTAATAGGACTTGAAAATAAACTGGCACTCCTTTTTTTCGAAGTAATTTAAACCCAATTATTGCAGTTAGACAAAATACGAGAAGATTGAAAACAACCATTCCAAAAAAACCAAATTGGGCAAAAGGAGAAGACAAGAGGATGAATAATGGTTTTCCCCAATGGTGCAGAAAAAGTTCGGGATTTTCCCATGAGGCATTAGAAATAAAGTAATGCATAATTCCATCGCCCACATCATTTGGGACGGGACTTTTAAGCATCATGTAAATGATCCAAACAGAACAAAAAAGCAGGGAAACTCCAAGAATGATTGTTTCTCGAAACTGCTTATTGTGTAATTGCATTATAATTTCATTTCGGGAACATAATCCGGAACCACTAAATCTCCTTCCGTTTTAGCTATAATTTCTTCAACGGAAACTCCAGGAGCTCTTTCAATGAGGTGAAATTTATTGTCTTTGATTTCAAGAACGGCTAATTCAGTTACTACCTTTTTTACGCAACCCACCCCGGTTAATGGCAAGGTACATTCTTTGAGCAGTTTCGACTCTCCTTCTCGGTTGCTGTGCATCATTGCAACAATAATATTATCTGCAGAAGCAACAAGATCCATTGCACCCCCCATCCCTTTAACCATTTTACCAGGGATTTTCCAATTTGCAATATCACCGTTTTGAGAGACCTCCATGGCTCCGAGAACTGTTAATTGAACATGTTGTCCACGGATCATGGCAAAAGACATTGCGGAATCAAAGAATACTGCCCCTCTTCTTACTGTGATTGTTTGCTTTCCTGCATTGATAAGATCGGGATCCTCTTCACCTTCGAAAGGAAAAGGTCCCATCCCTAAAACACCATTTTCTGATTGAAACTCTACATCTATCCCTTCTGGAATATAATTAGCAACAAGCGTTGGAATACCAATACCGAGATTGACATACCAACCGTTTTTAAGTTCTTGTGCAATACGCTTCGCTATTCCGTTTTTGTCTAACATATGATCTAATAATTGTTTAAAAATACGATTTTATTTGCTGCCCATATTTTTCACCTATTGTTAGGAACGACTGAAAATCGGTCTTTAAATTTAAGAATAGGTTTTTCAATAATTTCAAAACTCATTATAGAAATTAGAATAATTACGCTTAAATAAATTACCCAAAACC
>CANHJY010000039.1 GCA_947461185.1 Flavobacteriales bacterium | reverse complement strand
TTCTATTACATACAGCGCTGGAGCCTCTCTTATGTCGTCAGTATCTGGTTTAAATGACAAACCCCAAATTGCAATCTTTTTATCTTTCAGATTTTCACCGAAATAGTTTTTAATTTTTGGAACAATTATCGTTTTTTGTCTTTCATTAACTGACATTACTGCATTTAGAATGTGAAAAGAAAATTGGTTATCCTGACCAGATTTAACAAGTGCTTGGACATCTTTGGGAAAACAAGAACCCCCATAACCAATACCAGGAAACAGGAATCTTTTTCCTATTCTATCATCTGAACCTATTCCAGCACGAACTTTATCCACATCTGCACCAACTAACTCACAAAAATTTGCAATTTCGTTCATAAAGGTAATCTTGGTTGCCAAGAAAGCATTAGCTGCATATTTTGTAAGCTCAGCAGATTTCTCGTCCATGAAAATTATTGGATTACCTTGCCTAACAAATGGTTTGTAGAGCTGCTCCATAATTTTTTGAGCTTTTTCTGAACTTGTTCCTATAACTACACGATCTGGTTTTAGAAAATCATCAACTGCAAAACCTTCTCTTAAAAATTCAGGATTAGAAACTACATCGAACGGGACGCTCGTTTCATTAGCAATTGCGAATTGAACTTTTTCAGCAGTTCCGACGGGAACGGTACTTTTGTCAACAACAACTTTATACTCATTAATGAGCTGACCAAGTTGTTTGGCTACACCTAAAATATATGATAAATCGGCAGAACCATCTTCACCCGGTGGGGTTGGTAAGGCGAGAAAAATAATCTCTCCGTGATTTACTCCTTCTTCTAGACTCGTTGTGAACTTCAGCCTTTCCGCTTTAATATTTCTTTCAAAGAGTATATCCAAATGGGGTTCATAAATAGGCACCTCCCCATTCTGCATACGTTCAACTTTTTTATGATCAATATCTACACAAAGCACTTGATTCCCAGTTTCTGCAAAACAAGTTCCTGTAACCAATCCAACGTATCCAGTTCCAACAACAGTGATCTTCTTCATTTCACGTTTAAATTTATTGCTGTTGGATAAATGTTTTAACCTCATTGGTAATAAACTTTAACTGATCATCCTCCATTTCAGTATGTATGGGAAGAGAAATAACACGATCTGTTAACCAATCTGTTACTGGCAAATTCAAACTATTACTTCCAAATGCTGAAAACATTTTTTGACGATGTGCCGGAACTGGGTAGTAAATCATGGATGGAATATCCTTTTCAGCTAAAAACGCTTGCAAAGCATCTCTATTTACACCTTCAAGTTGAAGTGTATATTGATGAAAAACATGCGTAGAATTTGAAGCAATAAATGGCGTAGTAATATGGCTAACATCAGCAAATTCAATATTATAAGCGGCTGCTACTTTTTGTCTTGCTGAATTATATTCATCCAACTTATTTAATTTAATTCTCAAAATTGCAGCTTGAATACTATCTAACCTTGAATTGCAGCCTACAACATCATGATAATATCTTTTACTTTGACCATGGTTAGCAATCATGCGAATTCGCTGAGCTAGTTCATCATCATTAGTACACATTGCTCCACCATCGCCAAAGCAACCCAAGTTTTTCGATGGAAAAAAAGATGTACAACCAATGTGTCCTATAGTTCCCGTTTTCTTTTTTACACCATCAGAAAAAGTATATTCAGCGCCAATTGCTTGGGCATTATCTTCGACAACAAAAAGATTGTATTCATTTGCAATTTTCATAATTCCCTCCATATCTGCAGCTTGCCCATAAAGATGAACAGGAACAATAGCCTTTGTTTTATCGGTAATTGCAGATCGAATTGCCTCGACTTCAATACAAAAAGTCTTGCTGTCAACCTCAACAAAAACGGGTTTTAAACCCAATAAGGCCATAACTTCTGTTGTAGCGATATAGGTAAACGATGGTGTTATGACCTCATCACCTGCTTTTAATCCAAGAGCCATTAATGCAATTTGTAAGGCATCTGTTCCATTTGCGCAAGGAATTACATGCTTTACATTAAGATAATTTTCGAGTTCTGTTTGAAAAGAACTAACCTCTGGTCCGTTAATGAATTGCGCTTTTTCAACTACAGATAAAATGGCTCTATCGATTTCCGGTTTAATTTGTTCGTACTGCGAAATCAAATCAACCATTTGAATTTTCTTCATCCAGAATATTTTACTTGAATACCAAAGCGCAAAGATAAATAAAATGTACCAATTGCTTTTGAGATTTGATGAGCTGTATTACCCAAGTTTTATTCACATCAACAATCCTTCTTGGAAATATCCATTTTTAACGATTTTTTTATTGAAAAGAGCTTATTTTTGAAAAGTGAAAAAATTAATGATCATAATTTTTCTTTTTGGAGGACTTAACCAACTTCATGCACAAAGGAATATAAAAGACTCTTCCATTAGTACACCTTTAATTGGCGTTCACTATTCTGGGAATTGGACCGCTGGCGATTTAGCTGAACGTTATGGCTTTTTAAATCATGTAGGAATTAGTGCCGGATACAAGCTTGCAAACAAATGGTACTTTGGTTTTGATGGTAATTTTATCTTCGGTAACGACGTCAGAATGACAGGAATTTTTGATCACTTAGTTGATTCATACGGAAACATCACTGATGTAAATGGTGACCCCGCTCTGGTTTATGTGTACCCTCGAGGATTTAACACCAACCTTTCGATTGGCAGACTTTTCAGTGTTTTAAGTCCGAATGAAAACTCAGGTATTTTTGTTCACTTGGGTGGAGGTTATTTAATGCATCGCATGCGGATTGAAACGCAAGATCAGGTTGTTCCTCAAATAGAGCTCGACTACAAAAAAGGTTATGATAGAATGACAACTGGACTAAATACGCATCAGTTTGTAGGTTATTCCTTTATGTCCAATGGTGGTTATTACAATTTTTACGCAGGACTTTATTTTCAAGAAGGTTTCACACGTAACCGCCGAACCATTTTTTATGACCAACCTGATGTACCTGTTCCAACGGATTTACGTTTAGATATTCAATATGGTTTGAGAGCAGGCTGGTACATCCCCTTTTACAAAAGACAGCCAAAAGACTTCTATTTCAATTGATGCATAACCTCTATAATTTTAGTATTCAAATTTACGGATTGCTCATTCGCATTGCTGCTCTTTTTAATGTCAAGGCTAAAAGTTGGATTAACGGAAGAAAAGACTTTTTCAAAAATTTGCCGGAATTACCTAAAAAACCAATTTGCTGGGTGCATTGTGCGTCACTTGGCGAATTCGATATGTCATTGCCGGTTCTCCGCAAGCTTAAGGAAAAAAATCCCGATTACTATTTGGTTGTTACTTTTTTTTCTCCTTCGGGAATGAACCATTACCAAAAACGCAATCATCCTGTAGACTTGGCGTTGTATCTTCCTTTAGATTCGCCAAAAAACGCCAAAAAACTAATGCTTTATTTGAAACCTGAAATAGGTCTCATCGTGAAATATGAATTTTGGCACAACTACATTCTAGAGGCAAAAAAAAATGGCGTCAAAATGTATTCAATCGGAACATTATTGAGGAAAAATCAGCACTATTTTAAGATTTATGGTGGTTTTTTCAGAAAAACATTGACCCTTTTTGATTGCTTTTTTACTCAAAATCAAAATACTATAGACCTTTTAAAATCAATCGGTATCGAAAAATGCATTTTAACAGGAGATCCTAGAATTGATCAAGTTTTACAAAACAAAAAAGAGTTTGTTCCCAATCCGAGAATTGAAACTTTCCTACAAGGTAGAAAAGCACTTATTATCGGCAGTAGTTGGGAAGATGATGAAAAAATTCTATTTCCATTTATTCGCGAGAAATGTGATTTTCCAATAATCATTGCGCCGCATAATATAAATGAGGAAAATATTAGAAGAATAGAAAAAAATCTAGAAGGATTAACCCAACGCTATACCGATGCCTCTGCAACTGAAAGTCAGGTTTTGATACTCAATACCATCGGACATCTTAACACGGCTTATTACTATGGCAACTTTGCATTTATAGGCGGGGGCTTCTCTGGCCGATTGCACAACATACTTGAACCTGCTGTATTTGGTTTACCTGTGATTTTTGGCCCTAAATACAGTCGATTTCCGGAGGCACAGACTTTCATTGAATTGGGTATTGGCTTTTCTGTACAAACGACAGAACGATTGAAAGTAATTGACAAGTCGATTAGCGAAAACCTCAATAAGATCCAATTAAAAACATCAAGCTATGTAGAAAGTCAAAGTGGAACAGATGAGAAAATCATTTCTTATTTAATTTGATCTTTCCGGATTCCAACTGATTATTTCCAGATTTTCTTCATTGTACTTTGAATATTGCAATTGAATTTCACGAATAATGGTATCAATAAAATTCAACTTCATAGACTTATTTGGTGCCAAAGCAATTATCTCTCTAGCAGGTTTGGTGTTATTTGAAGTAATCAAGGACTTTAGAAAACGTTTTTTTTCTTCGTTAACCTTGTAATAGAAAGGAATCAAAGAATAACCTCCATTAATTTCAACCATACGCATTAATAAATCTAAATTTCCTCCTTGGTAATCCCATTCGTCTTTCGACCCATCTTCGATTCTACAAAAATGAACCATCTGATTACGCAAACAATTACCTTTACTTAGGAGCCAAGGTTGAAGTCCATTGAGATCCTCCTGAATGACAAAATCATTTTCCAAATTAGGTGCAAAAACGAGTATTTCTTCCTTATACAATTTGGTTGAGCGCCATTTTGGAAGAACGTATGGCCCCGCAATAATTGCGGCATCTATTTCTTTTTTTTCCAAAGCTTCAAGCGCATCTTTAGTGGGCAATTCTAAAATTTGTAAATGAACGCTTTCCAGTTTTTCTTTCCAAACTTGGAACATATCAGGCACCATATATGAAGCAATAGTTGGAATTATACCCAATCTTAATTGTTCAACGTGATGTCCGCTCATTCTTAATTGTAAGGTTTTTATTTTTTGGTTCTCACTCATTATTTCTCTTAAAATAGGTAGTAGTTCATTTCCAAAAAACGTTAATTCCAAAGGACTGCGTGATCTATCAAATATTGGAAAACCCAATATCTCCTCCGCTTTTCGTATTTGCATAGACAATGTTGGTTGCGTGACAAAACATTGGTCTGCTGCCCTTTGAAAACTCAATTGTTCACTCAATGCAAGAATGTACTGCATTTGTTGAATGGTAACCATATAGCTAAAATTTATGAATTAATAAAAACAATCAATTTTAACTATAACCAAATGACACTAAATTTGTTCGAGGTTTTCAGAATAAGCTTTCTTTAAACAAGAAAATTTTGATAATGAATTCATAGAAATTTTAATTTGAACAAACCTTAAATAACTAATTTTGTTATCACTTTAAATAAAATCAATAAATCAAACAATAAAATGGGAGTATTAGTAGGAAAAAAAGCGCCTTCGTTTAAGGCAGCAGCAGTAGTAAATGGCGGAGAAATTGTTAACGATTTTTCTTTAGATCAATATCTTGGTAAAAACCATGTGGTTTTCTTTTTCTATCCAAAAGATTTTACGTTTGTATGCCCATCGGAATTGCATGCGTTTCAAGCTAAATTAGCTGAATTTGAATCTAGAGGTGTAAAAGTTGTCGCTTGTTCAACAGACACAGAAGAATCACACTGGGGATGGTTACAAGTTCCTAAAAACAAAGGTGGAATTGAAGGTGTAAAATATCCAATAGTGGCTGATACGTCGAAAACCATTTCTGAGGCTTTTGGGGTTTTGGCAGGAGAATATGAATACGACATGGACGGTAAATTAGTTGCTACAGGCCCAATGATTGCTTACCGCGGATTATTCCTTATCAACAAAGATGGCGTTGTAATGCACGAATTGGTGAATATGTTCCCTCTAGGAAGAAATGTGGACGAAGCTTTGAGAATGGTGGACGCATTGCAATTCTTTGAAGAAAATGGAGAGGTTTGTCCTGCAAACTGGCACAAAGGTGATGAGGGAATGAAAGCAAGTTTCGATGGTGTTGCTGACTACCTTGCGTCACATTAATAAAAATTTGTTTTTTTAAAGTGGCTGTCTTAGGATGGCCATTTTTTTTGTTGTTTAATTGCTATCAGGAAATTTGTGATTCTTCTAAATAATTTAAGTCTTTTCCGAAGGTTTCTTTCAATTTGGAAAGACTAAATAAAGCCAAGCCAACACATGTCGCGCCTACTATCAGCGCAGACCAATCTTTTCCCATATTCAGGGAAAGCAATAATCCAAAGCACATTGTTATTAGATTTACGGAACCTCTAACAAAATTTGGGACTGTATTTGCCGCAGTTGAACGAATATTTGTACCAAATTGCTCGGCTGCTATGGTTACGAAAATTGCCCAATATCCAGTTGCTGCACCAAGTAAAAAACAACACAAATAGTAAGTTTCTTTGGTTGAACCTTTTATTCCAAATAGGAAGATTAAAGTTAAAGCAAGGGACATCAAAAGATAAATAAACACCACTTTTTTCCTACTCTTTAATATTTGACTTAAAAATCCTGAAATCAAATCGCCAACAGATAGTCCAATATATGCAAAGGTTACGGCTTGAGCATTAACAACTCCCTCGATATGAAGTAGTGGTGCAAATTCATTTTCGGAATTCATAATTAGTAAACCAATAACAAACCAAACAGGGATACCAATGACAATACAATTCAGGTATTTTAAAAAATTCTGCTTATTCGAAAATAATAATCTTAAGTCTCCTTTCTTGATTGATTTGTTGGATTTGGCTTCATTATAAAAGCCTGATTCAATAGTCCCTACTCTTAACAAAAGCAGCATCAATCCCAAAACTCCACCAATTATATATGCAACTTGCCAATTCTGAAATGGAAAGCCAAAAATATCCTTCATAAAAAGCCCTATAGACGCTCCTTTACTTCCGACTAATGAAGCAACAACAGCTCCAAGAGCTCCAAACGTGACAATAATCATGGTGCCATACCCCCTTTTTTCCTTTGGCATCATTTCAGAAATTAAGGTAATTCCGGCGCCAAGTTCGCCTGCCAAACCGATACCTGCAATAATTCTTACCACAGCATATGTTGGTATATCAGTTACAAAGGCATTCGCAATATTGGCTAGAGAATAAAGTAAAATAGACCCGAAAAGCACTTTCAACCTCCCCTTTTTATCACCAAGAATACCCCATAATAATCCACCCATTAACATTCCAAGCATTTGCATGTTGAACAAAAACTTCCCTGTTTCCGAAATGGATTCTTTTGAGGCGCCATGCATAATATCCTGTAAGCTCTCAGACTTTACAACAGCGAAAAGCGTTAAATCATAAATATCAACAAAATAACCTAACGCGGCAACGATAATTAAAAAGGCAACCTGTGATTTTTTTTGCATGGGATTAACTTCAAATTGCGAAGATAAAATTTATTCTTACCCAAATACATGAAAGAGCAAGCGGCTCGGCATCAAGTATAGTAAATTGTAACAAAATGGCCTGAAATTATTAAATTTACAATTCCATGGACATCGATGAATTATATATGCAACGTTGTATTGACTTGGCTCGATTAGGGTCTGGTCATGTTGCTCCAAACCCCATGGTGGGAGCTGTTATAGTTCATGAAAATCGCATAATTGGAGAAGGTTATCATCAAAATTTTGGTGAGCCTCACGCTGAAGTCCACGCTATAGCATCTGTAGAAGATAAATCACTTTTAAAAGATTCAACACTTTATGTCTCACTTGAGCCATGTTCACATTTTGGTAAAACACCACCTTGTTCTAATCTTATCATTCAAAATGAAATTAAAAGAGTTGTAATAGGAACGAAGGACACCCACTTAAAAGTTAATGGCGGTGGAATAGAACAGTTGAAAAAAGCGGGAATTGATGTAACAGTTGGCGTTTTAGACAAAGCATGTCGTGAATTGAACAAACGTTTTTTCACTTTTCATGAAAGACAAAGACCTTATGTAATTCTCAAATGGGCACAATCTGCTGACGGTTTCTTGGACAAGTTAAGAAATCCAGAAGAAAAAGGAATTCATTGGTTATCCTCACCGGAAACGAAAATCCTTGTTCACAAATGGCGCTCAGAAGAGCAAAGCATCATGGTTGGACGAAAAACAGTTCAAAATGATAATCCATCTTTAACAGTTAGAGAATATAGTGGTAAGAACCCAATTAGAATCATAATTGATGCACAATTGCAAGTGCCTGAGAACTTAAATATCTTTTCATCGGATGCACAAACTTTAGTTTTTAATCGCATAAAAAACAACCGAAAAGAAAATATTGAATGGATTAAACTTAACGAAACGAATGTTGAAACCATTTTACATGAACTTTACAAAAGAAATATTAGTTCTGTTTTTGTTGAAGGTGGAAGTAGAACACTGCATTATTTCATTTTTGGCAACGTCTGGGATGAAGCAAGAGTGATTGTCGGAAATTCAAAACTCTATGAAGGTACGAGAGCACCGTTCATCTCGAAATCACCTATTAAGGCAATTCCATTTAGTACTGATATGATATATTTTTATTCGAGAAAATGATAGCATTACTTTGTTCCATTTTGGCTTCTACTTCAATTTTTGTGATATTTAAAATATTTCCAAAGTTCAAAATTGATACATTTCAAGCAATTGTATTCAATTATATCACGGCTTTTGTTGCAGGGATTATTTTGTTCGGACACACATTTAATTCCAATTCATTATCTCAAGGAAATTGGATATTTCATTGCCTATTGGCTTCCATTTTATTCATTTCACTTTTTCTTGTAATGGGCATAAGTTCTCAAAGAAACGGTGTGGCACAAACATCTATTGCTGTTAAAATGAGCATGGCACTGTCTGTTGTGCTGATTCTTTTTTTCTTTAACAACACAAAAGAATCTATTTCCATATCACTTGTTCTCGGATTCGTTTTGGCAATTACAGGAGTATTTCTTTCAAGCTTTGAGAAAAAATCAACAAATGACAATCGGACAGCATCTTGGATGCTCATCGTACTTTTTATTGGCAGTAGCCTTCTCGATCTTTTACTTAAATATGTTGAATCTAATGAAACACAACATATTAGCCCTGCATTATTTTCAGCATTCGGTTTAGGATGCGCGGGCTTGATAGGACTTATCATCTTTTTGATTAGGGTAATACAAGGAAAAACGCAATTTGAATTGCGAAACGTTTGGGCAGGAATTCTTTTAGGTATTCCTAATTATTTTTCGATTTATCTTTTAATGCTTTCCTATAGCTCAACAGGTTGGAATAGTTCAGCAGTTCTAGCTATAACAAATGTATCGGTCGTTTTGCTTACGTCTATTATCGGCTTCAGTATATTTCTTGAAAAAATTACCCCACTCAAAATTATTGGATTGATTGCTGCTATTGGAGCTATTTTGCTCATATATTATGCGAATAGCTAAAGAAATTGAAAATGTTTGCATCTTTGTATTCGTAAAATTATCATGAACATTTATTCAATAAATACTGGAAATTTCAAACTGGATGGCGGAGCAATGTTTGGCGTGGTTCCCAAAACACTCTGGCAAAAAACAAACCCTGCTGATGAGAACAATATGTGCAGTTGGGCTATGCGAAGCATGCTTATTGAAATAGGAAATAGATTAATTCTTATTGATACAGGAATTGGCGACAAGCAAGGAGAAAAGTTTTTTTCGCATTACTATCTTCATGGAGAAGAAACATTAAAATCCAGTTTAAAAAAACACGGTTTTTCGACTGATGATGTGACTGATGTTTTTCTGACACACCTTCACTTTGATCATTGTGGGGGAGCAGTTGAATGGAACAAAGATAAAACGGGTTACATACCTGTCTTTAAAAATGCCATTTACTGGAGTAATGAGCAACATTGGGAATGGGCAACTCAGCCTAACCCAAGAGAAAAAGCGTCTTTTTTATCTGAAAATATTCTCCCTATTCAGGAAAGTGGTCAATTACAGTTTATTAAAAGAGTCGGAGATTATACAGAAAATGTATTCCCTCAATTTGATGTTTTGTTCGTTGATGGTCATACTGATAGTATGATGATTCCCCACATACAATTTAAGAATGAGACTATCGTATTCATGGCCGACTTATTGCCATGCACCGGACATATCCCTTTACCTTATGTTATGGGGTACGATACAAGACCATTGTTAACTTTGTCAGAAAAAGAAAAATTTTTAAATAAAGCTGTTGAGAATAATTATGTATTGTTTTTAGAACACGATTATTTTAATGAATGCTGCAGGCTTCAACAGACAGAAAAGGGCATTCGTTTACTGGACACCTTCAACTTTAACAATCATTTTTAATATCAAGACAAGCATTACATCATTCAAATGGACCATTACATTAAAGAGGCACTAAAAACATCAAAAACCATAATTATCCCTGAAATTGGTGCGCTAACTAAAATCTCTGAAACAACGGGCGAACTCATGTTTATGAATTACTTAAAACATGACGATGGTGTGCTTGCTCAATTTATTTCAAACAAAGAAGGGATCACAGAGCAAGAGGCAAAAAACTTATTGGCAAAACATAGCCGAGAAATCACTGCTATATTAAATAAAGGAGAAATATATTCCATCTATAAATTCGGTTCATTTTCTAAAAACGACAAAGGAGAATTACAATTCGAACAGTATATTAAAAGCACAAAATCGGTCAAAAACAAGGTCAAAGCAGACGCGAACGAGATAAGTGTAGAGAATACTGATAAGAAAAAACCAAAAATAAAGGTTAGGAAACAAGACGAAATAGATCAAACAAGTATAATAGAACCTGCATTAGACAAGCTAGAAATAGCTGAGATCAAAAATAAAACAACAGAAATTGAAGAATTCAAAGAAAAGGAATTAAAAATCAATCAGGAGATTAACGAAACCGCTGAAAAAATTAGTGCTATTGAAGAAAAGGGTGCCAAAGAAAACATGGCTGAATCTTTTGAAAATACTAATTCTACTCAAAACACTGGAGCATCCACTGGTATTATTCCAGAATCCACAATAAATAAAAAAAGTGCTTCTGGAACTGCAACTGCAACAGAAAAGACGAATGCAAAAGAAATTAATAATAATGTTTCGGAAGAAAAACCTAAACCTGATAAAATTGCTGAAAAGTCGTCAAAAAAGCCTTTGATAATTGGATTATTAGTTTTGCTGGTATCTGGCGCTCTTGGCACCGTAATATATCAATTTGTAATTAATGGAGAAATTGAAAAACCTCAGCAAAAAACAGCAAGCACAAATGAAAATAAAAAAAATGAAGTAATTCAAAACGATAAAAATAAAATTGACACCCCACAAATAACCAATAATAAAGAAACTGAATCAATCGATTCAGCCGAGCTTGCACCCGAAGAACCCCAAAAAGATGACGCAGTGGCTAATGAAACAACAACGTTTACTGAAGTTGATATTTATAAACCTTATAAAATTATTGCTGGTACATTTCAGAAACGCAAGTTCGCGCAATCATTTGTAAAAAAATTAGAACAGAATAAAGGGATTAAGAGTAAAATAATAACTAAGGGCGGACAAAATTTTGTTATTATTAATTCCTACGATAACTCA
>CANHJY010000038.1 GCA_947461185.1 Flavobacteriales bacterium | reverse complement strand
GCAAATCTCCTTAGTAGGAATGCCAGCTTCTTGCTTTTTTAGCGTGGAGACAATCTGGGCCTCCGTGAATCGTGTTTTTTTCATTTGCAGTTTAAATTTAAGTGTTTAACTCTAATTTTAAACTGTCTGCTTTTTAGGGATACTTACACAACAGATAATATCTTCCCTATCAGTGCTATTATAATTATAGTTGTTTACGTTGTAAGATATATAAATGCGGCAGGCAACTACCCAAGATATCCACAGATAAATAAATGCTTCAAATGGATTATTATTTGTTTTTGCAAGTGCGCCTTTTTCAAACCAATCAATCATAATTTTATTTCTCATGTACTTTAAATTTTACTACATAATAAGCCTTAGTTAAATCCATATAAAACGGTATTTAATATTTTTATTTCCATTTGAAAATTATCCTATCACCTTCTTTCAAATTTTTTGTTTTAGGCTTGATTTCAAAATCAGCTAAATCCTCTCTAACTAACCGAAATGAAGGCATTAATGTTGGGGCTAGTTCAACTCGATATATTTCATTTTCTTTATAGTGACATTGCTTTTCATCAAAATCCCGCATTTTATTCTTTTCAGGAAAATCATCAAACCTTGCATCTCTATTTGGAAGTTGTTCAATTGGGTTCTGCTGTATGAAATATCTCCATCGGGCAACAGAAAAATCCCAATAAATGCAGTCGAATGAATAGTAATATGGCTTCTTTAATTGGGACAACATTGTCTTGGTTAAATCTTCGGGAATTCCGCTTTTGAAAATTAATGAATGTAAAAACCTCAATTCCGCCATTTGAAGTGTATTAACATTAATGTTTAAATCAGGCATCCACTCTAGTATGCCTTTTTGATGCAGTAACATGGATTGATGAAAACTGATTCCTGCACTTTCAATTTCATCCCATGATAAGTCGAACCCCGGTAGGCTGTCAAAACAATGCTCTAGGGGTAGCTTATTAGAAAAGCCGGAAACATTTAATGCGAGCTTAAGTTTTCTCCTCATCTGAGTAATTGAATCAGAACTATCTAAGGAGATAGCCTGACCTCCAAGCGCATTGGTAAAGGCTGTAAGGTTGTTACGGCTGATTGGAGAATCAACCGCTAACTGAACAAGAAGTACCTTGTAAAATCTAACATATTTTTTCAGGGTATCTTCATCAATAAGCTCCTCAATCCTAGTACCACAGGTGTCGTCACCATCCGTAAGAACAAAAATTAAATACTCATCAGCGCGGAAATTTCTACATGCTTCAACTGCATCATATACTGTAAAAAACAGAGGAGTGCTCTGGTCATGGCTAATCCCCTTAATGCGATTAAGCATTAAACTCCTTTGATTTGGCAGAATTTCAGTTCTTGAAATTGAATCTTCGCAGCTAGTTCTTAATAATCTTAAGACAACGTGATCACCCTTCAAACCAATAGTAGGCAGAATGTCTTTTTCAAATAACTCTTGAGCTATTTCGTATTTCTTTTTACCTCCAACACGATCATTCATGCTTCCGCTGTTGTCGTATACAATTTCAATGTAGCGTTTCATATTTGTTTATTTTGCTGTGTCAATAATTATTCCAGGTTCAATTCACTTTTATCTTAATCAATTCTTTGGTATGTTTCGTTGTAAATATCTCTCAGTTTTCTTCCATTAAATGTCCAATATGGACCAGGTGCTACATTGTAAGCATAGCCTTCACCAAGAGCCAATCTAGTAGCATTTGTCAAGCTTGTTTCAGTGTCCCGGAATCGTACAAGTTTTTCGGAGATAACTGTTGCAGCTTCTCCATCTGTATTAAAATAAATTTGCGAACCAACTGGAATACCCATTTCAATAAAATTAAAATTTGGCCGTTTTCTTGCGTATGCTTGCCCGGCCTCTAATTCTACTTGATCAATGACTTCAGCTTCTTGTTCAACTTGCTGACTAACATTTTCAATTTGCAACAATTTGATGATTGCGATTGCCTGTATCGCCTCAATTTCAAAGAACTCTCGTTTAGGATTTAATCTGTTTGGATTAAAAGCAACGTGCAAAGCCTTTTCCACATCATCTATGTTGTTAACAGAAGCAGCGTAAACGCACTCAAATGGCAATGGCACCCCCGTCTGATATAATTGCTGCATTCTTGTTTTCACGTCCTCTTGAGTTGTTTTACCTATTTTAATTATTCCTGGCATTGCAGGATTTGAGAGAATGTAAATTATTCCAGGCATAGTAATTTATTTTAAATCTTTTAGAGAAGTTTCTCTTGTGATCTCTTTTGTTTATAGTTTCATAAAAACCATATTGAAAGTTAGGGGGTTGATTGGGATGTGTGTCAGGTACATTATGCAAAATCAATAGTATTCTATTTCTCTATCATAAAAATATCGAGGGCCACCATCATTCATTATAACTTTATTTATCCAATGATTTTTTTCATTAAATGTAAAAGAATAGTCTCTCCTGTAGTTGGTTTCTGCTGATTTGCAAACATAACCAGACTCTAGATTGTTTTTAAGTGGAAAAAACTCGTAAAGGCAATCTTGGACACCATTTTCATCTAATGAAATCTCCTTAAGTAAATTATTGTCGTTGTCATACTCTTTTTTGTTCCAGTAAACCAATCCCCCAATATCTAAGGCTTTTTCTTCTATAACATTACCGATATTATTGTATGTTAAATAAACACAAAAAAAAGTATCTTTTTCATCTTCATAATTTTTTACTGTAATCGTTCTCTTGTTTTCTTCATATGTATGTGTGTGACACTCTATTATTTTGTAATCATTGGTACCTAAACAAAACTTATAGACTGTTTCTGTCTCAATTTTTCCTCTGTTATTATACTTAAATTCACTCCGTGAAATCAGTACATTCTTTTCACAAAACAATTTCATGGCTGTAATTAGAAACCCCTTATTGTTATAACCATAAATTACTTTGAAGTTATTGTTTTGTTCATTGTGGACACTGTGAAGTAAAAGACCATTATTATTAAAAACTAATTCATAGTTGCCGTAAACTTTATCGATCTTAATTTCGATTGGCTCTTTAAGCAACTTAAGATAGCTGCTACGAAAGGTGATTTTTTTCATTCCTTTCTGATATTGGGATGTATATTTTTCTATGTCTTCTAAAAACATTTGGATTATAGTCTTATTTGTTTTTATATCTATTATTGATCGCCATACCACATTGCTTTGTACATAGGCGCGTCGGTTAAATCTATAAGAAAGAAATCAAGCATCCTTATATTTAATATTCGACACCTCATTTTAACCTCATCTCTTACTATCTCTAATATTGGGCTGTTGTTCGTGGTCGTAATTTCTTTTGTATAAAATTCGCTTGTTTGTATTGTATTTCCATGTATATTAATAGTACCCAAAAAAACAAGCTCCTGGAGTTGTTGTTGCACTTCAAACTCACAATAATCTGGAGAATTAACAATAAACAACAAAATTTGTCTTGTTTCAAATAATTTCGAATCCATATTGATAATTCACGTTAATATTACTCCAATTCAATTTTATCATATTCTTTTTTGCTTAATTTAAATTCAGAATCTATTTCTTTTACTTCATCATAAGTGAGTTCGTAAATTTTGTAAACAATGTTGTCAATTTGCTTTTCTAAATCTGTTGTGTCTCTGTCTTGTGATTTTAGTAGTATAATTTTTGCTGCAAAAGATGATAACTTTGATTGTATTTCTTTTGAAACTTCCTTTATTGGAATTTCTGAAAGTGGTTGTTGATAAAGCTCTAACATTTCTCCTTTTCTTTTTCCTTTATAAAGTAACCAAATTAAAAACAATCTTGAATTTAGTAATGACAAGATATATTTTAAATCATATTCCTTCATCTTTGTTTTAATGTAATAAACGTCAGCACTTGAATACCAAGATATTGAATTAAATCCAAATGTATTAGTCTTTGAACGTTGTGGTGCCACAATTTTATCACCTTCAAATATCCATTCTTCTCTTGGCCTATCAAGCAAAAACCAGGTGCTAGTATCTTCATTATTTTGATTTCTAATTTGAATAATCAAATCCTTGTATTTTTTCAAATGATCATAAATTGCCTTATGGTTATTCTTTAATTTACTTAGTGTAATACTATTGTCCGTATAAATTAAATATTTATTATTTATTTCACCAGTGACATATTTGGATACATCACTATTTTTAAAAAGAGGTCTAATTAATTTGTCTTTTTTGCTTATACCTTTTTCTTTAAGTTCTGTTTCTGTCAAAATAAAAACACCTTCACCTTTTTTACCAGTATAGTTGAATTTTGCAATGTGGCTGTCTGTTATTTTATCAATGCCTGTTCTTAATCCTTGCCGAACAAAGCAAATATCACCAAGTGTTTGTTTGCAATTAATTGCTTTGTAAACACCTTTGAGTGATTCTGAGCTACCAGATTTCCCTTCAATTCTCATATAATGATTAGCTCCTTCAAATACTTCAGAATGAGTTGTTGTAAAATAATTAGTATTAGAATCTGAAAAATCAAAAATAAATGGAAGGACATTGTCTTTGGGAAATCCTTTGTATTTAGTGATAAATGATTTTACGATTGAATCTTTAGATAAACCTTTTTTGAAAATAGTGATCATATTGTGTTGCCCTTGAGCAGAAGGGAATAACTTCATTTCATTAAAATTCAGAAGTTTTACAATTGTAGTTTCTTCCTTTAAGGATTTTCTTAAAACATTGGCATCTGATGCTGTAATATAGTAATTGGTTGTTATAAAAGTATTTACACAATCTTTCTTGCCCAAAATAATTGCTTGATGAATAAAAAAGTAAAAGAGTTCTGATCTACCTTTTAGAAATTTGGACAAATTACTTTGTTTGATGGCGTCAAATATTTTTTGATTTCCTTTTACACCAACATATGGAGGATTTGCAATCACTATATCAAACCCCGCATTTGAGTTTATTAATTCATTTAACACTTCAGGAAAATCTAATTTCCAATCAAAAAAATTTAACGGTTGATCTGTTTTACTTTTTAACTTTTGTAGCTCGCGAATAGTTTTTTCAAATCCCAACAATTTATTTTCACGATCCTCACTAGTTGCTCTTTCTTTGGCCGTCATCTCAAATAAACTTCCAATTTGTGCGCTATTATTTCCATACTTGTATTTATCGAGCTGCAATTGGCTGATAAGGACATCAATTTTAAGATTTCTGATTTCTTCTTTTAAGTTTTCCTTTTTACCATTAAAGTCGAAAAATAATTTTTGTGTTTTTAATAATTTATTGAGATTATTTTGTATTTCCTGTTGTAGCTTTTTGGCAGCTTCTGTATTTGCCTTTACTTCCCAATCTATATCAATGATGTCATCACCAAGTTTACTCACAAGGCTATTTCCTACTACTATCTTATAATCAAGATTTGGAAGGGCTTTTGGCTCTTCTTCATCAACCACAAGGCTTAGCCAAAAACGGAGACGGGCGATATCGACTGCACCCTTTTCGATGTCAACCCCATAAATGCTATTTTGAATAATGTTGCTCTTTACGACATTGGCTTGCCAACCATTCAAATTCCATTCTTTGCTTACAATTTTTGAATCGGCATTATACAATTCAAACACACAATGAAATATTTCCATCAGCATTCCCATGGGAAAGGCGCCAGATCCAATTGCTGGATCACATATTTTTACTTCTCTCAGAGCAGTGGCAATAGGTTTTATTAATTCTGTACCATCTCCATCTATTTTCCTCTTAGTAATCAAATTCCTTATTGATGTAGTTACTTTCTCATCATTTTGAGTATTTATTTTGGTACATAAATACTCGATCAAACTCTCCTGACACATGTAGTGCACAATTTCCTTTGGGGTATAAAATGCACCTTTATCCTTGTTGTCTTCGAGTAGATTTTCAAATATACTTCCCAACATTTCGGGATCAATACCTACTTCTTTTTCAGTTGGATCATTTTCATCTATTGTAAAGTTATAACGGCCGAAAAAATCAAATAGACCGTCAAAATAACTTGTCGGAAAATTGATGGATTTGGTTTTCGGGTTGTCATTCTCAAATAGACCACCATTCAAAAATGGTACTTTGGTGCCTGTAATCGAAAAAAGTTCGTTTTTTCTGTTTGGGCTGTTGAGGCATTCAAAAAACAACTCCTCTAAGAACTCGCTATAGTATTTTTCTTTTTTTGAGAAGGCCTTATATGTGTTCACTAAAAATTTCACATCACCGGATGACCAGTCGGTATTTTTTGAAGGTACACCAAGCCACCTCTTTTTCTGAACGAATTGTAAAAAAACTAAACGGCCTAATAATAATTTAACGAAGTCCCGCATTCTCTTTTCGTCATCGGCAAAAACTGATTTAAGAATTTTGGGTTGTGATTCGAGATAAGAAATAAAATAAGTATACTGTTCCTTATATTCATTGAAAAATTGTTTGGATAGCTTTTCAACAGAGAATGCTTCCTGCAAATCTGATAGTGAGATTGTTGAACCTTTTTCTGAAAGTTTAATAAATTGTTCAGCGGCTGTTTTGCATGTTTCTGTTTCACCTAATATGTAGGTATAACGCTTGGAATCTGTTTCTGTTTTCTCTATTCCCTCTCTGGTAACTTTGGTCTCCTTGGCTGCGAATGTGAATCTGTATTCAGTACTGCCATTGTCAAAAACAGCTAGCACACCATGATTTTGATACTCATCAATCAGCTTTGCTACTAAGTTTCTGAGGCCTACTCGCTTCGACTGTACACTTATTCCATCCTGTAATACTACCTCAAAAATAGCCACATCCTGATTGCCTTGCAAACGAACCAAACCGCGTTGCTTGAATGATTTTACCCAATTCTCAGTAACTGCAATTTCTTTTGGTGATGCGAATAACATCACATTCGGAAATATGCTTCCATAGATTTTGTTCCAATTTGCAGCATCGTATTTCTGATTGAGCAAATTTTGTAATTGTTCCTTATTCATATTAGCAGTATGTCTGGGTTAATATCACCTTTGGCGTTAGTTCACTTGCGGTCTTAATTTTCTTTTGCGATTGAGTTTTATTGGATGCTACAGCATGCACCGGATATTTCTTCAAAATGCTCAATATTGATTCTGCAATTGTTTCTGGAGAAACTGGTGTCTTTTTTACATTACGCGCTAACTGAGCCAACTCCCTTTGCATGGGTGTAAAGGTTTGCTCAGCTATGCACTGTTGTCCAAGTCGAATCAAATCAATGTCTTCCTGATCTAAGAATTGGGCATTGACAAAGGTTGTTAGCAATGACATGGCTTGTTTTTCCTGAGGGCTTTTATTCGTATCGATAGCAATTTGTTCAACCGGTGCATCAGCCATTTTTCTCTCAAAATCTTTTATGGCCATCGACACTAAATCATGGTGATATTTTGGAAGCGGAATAATTGATTGCTTCTCGATATTTGATTTAAGCGTTCCTGCCATTTTAATAAATGAAGCTTCAATTACTTCATTCTCATTGACCTGAAGAAAGGCACTACCTGTTTGATTTTTTAAGTAACAGAATGATGATGAGCTTAATTGAGTATTTTCAACGGCAACTCGCATTCTTAATGGCATTTTTTTAATCTCTCGGTACTCGGCCGGAAAATCCTCTTTGAATTTCCGTAACTCCATAAGGTATGCAAGTGTTTCATCTCGCTCTTCAGCTGGAGGCGTTTCAAAAAGTCCGAAAGTATCTACCTCTTCATCATCAGAATATATTTGTGAATCTTCACCAAGAGCGGAATGAAAAGCTTGTAGTTTGAAAATCGCTTTCTTTTTCAACTCAATTTGATCTTCTACTTTAGAAGTTGGATAAAAATTGAAAATGTGAACTTCGTCGGCTACTGACCCAATACGGTTGATCCGGCCGATTCGCTGCATAAGTCTTGTACTGTTCCAAGGTGTATCATAATTTACAATAACATTGGCCCTATGCAGGTTTACGCCTTCCGCAAGGACTTCAGTCGTTATTATTACATTGAAATCATCTTTTTTAGTCGAGCCGTCTGCATTGGCATCAAAATTTGCACGAACAATTGGCATTCGTTGATTTCTATTGCCGGCATCAACATCAATGATACCTGTAAATCCCACTTCATCTAATTTTTTAACAAGGTATGATGTAGTTTCCTTTGACTCTGAAAAGACTACTAGCTTTCCTTCGGCATTGTATGGTTCTTTTAGAATCTTTTTTAAATACCCTTTGAATTTGTCAAGTTTTGGATCAGTCTTTATTTCCGACCAACGACTGTAGAGGCTTGTAAGAAAATTAAAATCACGCTCAAGCCCTTCAAAAAAGCCATCCTCAAAATCGGAAACCTTGCAAACTGTTATAGTAGGATCGGTTTTTTCCAAATCAGCAATGATGGCATATAATTCATCTTCCTGATCGTTCATGATATATTCACTGACCTTCCCTTTTAAGTTAGGAGCGATGATTATCTTATCATTATCACGCATTTTAATCATGGCATGAGTTGCATCCATGAATCTTTTCAATGTATTAGTGAATGCATAAAAGCTGGAATCAATTCTTTTTGCCAAAAGAATTCGCATGATATTCGCTAACTGATCGGATGCTAGGTCTGCTGCTTTGTACTTCTTTTTCAAATCAGGCTTTAAAAACCCAAGTGCACGGTATCTATTGAAAGTGAATCCATTCTTTTTATCAGTGAGTAATTTCAAAGTCTCATCATATAATTCTTCTAATTCAAAATCTAATTCATATAAAACTTTGTGGGGTGCCTGAACTTCTGGGAATTTGATGCCTTGTTCATCCAAATCCTTTTTATACATCGGATGTTCTTTCAAATCTGTTCTGGTTCTCCTTACAGTCAAAGGAGCAATAATTTTATCCCTTATATCCGCATATAAGCTTTCGATTTTAGGCTTAGCAACTCTAATTTCTTCCTTTGATATTTCCTTCCAGATTTTTATTTTGTCATTAAAGTAGCTAGTCAAATTAGGTACATCAAGAGTTGTTCGCTTGCCATCTTGAAACAGCATTACTTGATTTCGAATATCTTCAGGGCGGTTATTTAGTGGAGTTGCAGAAAGTAATAAAACCTTTTTCTGAGCTCTGGTCTCATCCTCAAGAATTCTTGCAGCTGGCGCCTTACAAATTTTTTGTAATTCAGCATATGCCTCTGAAGTATTGTTTCTGAATTTATGCGCTTCATCGACAATAATTAGGTCATATTTTTCCATTTTATTACCAATCTTATGAAGTGATCCACTAGTGATAAATTCTACATTCGAAAGGCCAAATTTTGCCGTAGTCTCAGTCCAGTTTTCCTCGAGAGCCGGGGGCATTACAATTAATGTTCTTGATAGGTGTTCGGGAAATCCATTTTGGAAAAAGAATTTCTTGGCTATGAGTGTAGCCACGACTGTTTTTCCAGTACCAACCACATCACTCAGGAAAGCTCCATTATGTTTCATCATCAGTCGATATCCTTGTTCAACTGCGTCAACTTGGTAGTTTAATCGCTTAAAACCTTGTGGTAAATCAGTCACCGAATTAGGATCAAAGTCAATCGCTTTTCCGAAGTATTCGATAAGAAACTTATAATAAATCTGACGAGCTGTGATATCAGAGCGCAGATATGTTTTGGCTTTAAGCCCCTCAATATCTACAGGAAGTATTGAGATTGATTCTGCCCATAATTCCTCAAATTCTTCGCTGGCAAATTTAACGTCATTGTAGTCTCTTAGGAGTACATTGAATTCGTAGTTTTTTGATGCATCACTTACCCCTAATCCGGCTTCTGTTAAATTTGAAGAGCCTGTAATTACCTCTCCTACATTATATTCATTCCATTTCTCCGGCTTAAAAATGTAGATCTTGGCATGAAGTTTTTTTGTAGGATGGGCTCTTATTTCTAGTTTTTGATCAAGTACATCTTCAATAAACTGGATGATACCATCCTCTACATTTTTCTCGTATGGAGAGTCTTGAATATCTTTTCTTAAGTCCTCTAAAAATTCTGATCTAGTCTTTTCGGCGTCTTTTGAGAATAGAAGTCCTTGAGCATGATATTTTGAGATGATTTCATCTACATTGATACCCACCAAAATTCTAATTTTTGGAACTTTTTGTAGGTATGGTCTTAGTTTGAAATAGCCAGAAGATCGGAAATAGCCAACCAGTGCATCAAATTGGTGCACATCCATATTTTCAAAGGCACCAATGAACCTTTTAAGTAGTGAGTTATCCTCTCTGTTTGTAAAAAACTTGCTGTTTGTTGACATAATCAAGATTTAATCTGACAAATTGCTTCGAAAAAATATGGCTCGCTTCCATATTCCTCTTCAATCTTTTGTTGCAATAACTGTATCTGTAAGTTTTTGTAATCCACTTCAAAAAGTTTAGCCAATGGCTTAAGCATATGTCCCTGCACTTGCCTCTCGCCATGCTCAATTTTACTAAGCATGCTAATATCAATCCCCAATTTCTCTGCTACTTTTTTTTGAGAGAAGCCTTTGGCTGTTCTCAGTTCTAATATATACTTTCCAAAATCTATTCTTCCTGAAATCATACAGTATGGTTGACAAAACTGTCAAATATACCCAAATTAATTACACTACAAAGTTGCATGAGAAAGGAATTTAAAAATGTGTCAGATTTGCCACAAAGCGTGGTGAGGAACAAATAAAATATAAAAAGTGGGGTTTTTATTCCGAAAAAATCGCTCTAATTGAGCTGAAAAAGTCCATGTTTAGAGGGGTCCATTACACCCCCTTGGTGCAAAAATATGACTCAAAAAACGTACGCTCGTGGAAAATCAAGAGTCGGATTTACAAGGAAGTTTTGGTGCAAATTTTGGTGCAAATGGAAAAATAAAAAAGGGTTTCAGCATCTTTAAATCCGCTGAAACCCTTATCTGTACTGCGTGGACCCACCTGGGCTCGAACCAGGGACCCTCTGATTATGAGTCAGATGCTCTAACCGGCTGAGCTATAGGTCCAATTATATTCGGTTAATCAACTCTTTAACTGTTATGGACTACTACCAAAAGCTTGCAGTAAACATACTCACTTAATGAATTGAAGCGCAAAATTAAGATGTTTTAAACAAAATCTCAAACTATGTTGTTGTCTTTCAAACCCTTTATATAAAATGACACTTCGAATCTTTGGTTTACTCTTTGTCTTTGCTTGCTTTTCTTCTGCTTTTGCGCAGTCCAATGGCCGTTTAAGCGGTTCCATCATCAACCGCAGTACACAAAAACAAATGCCAGGGCTGTCT
Organism: Flavobacteriales bacterium; assembly: GCA_947461185.1. Lineage (GTDB taxonomy): Bacteria > Bacteroidota > Bacteroidia > Flavobacteriales_D > Crocinitomicaceae > M0103. Next base: position 395 of record CANHJY010000038.1, on the reverse strand, counting down.
ATATCCCTTAGTTCCGGTAATTTTTCTCAAATTTCGGACTCTATGGGGAACTTCAGGTTCACGAGCCTGACTCCTGGTACTTATTCTCTTGTCATCACTGGTGTGGGTATTGAAATCAAATCCCTTTCCAACCTCGTCATCACCAGCGGTAATGAAACCAATCTATCCATTGAGGTTAATAATACCATAGGTCAACTGAGCAATGTTACCATCAGCAGCCGAAAAAATACAGCTCGTGCCACGAGCCTTGAAAGTCCGCTTAGCATACAAAGACTCACAACAGAGGATATTAAAGCAAATCCTGGCGGCAACTTCGACATCAGCAAAGTGATCCAATCTCTGCCGGGAGTGGGCGGAGGTGCAGCAGGCGGAAGCTATCGAAACGACATCATCAT
>CANHJY010000037.1 GCA_947461185.1 Flavobacteriales bacterium | reverse complement strand
TTATCTTCCTTATGGCTTCCCTGATTCCTTCTCCCGGGGCTCCCCCCTCCCGTATTCCCCCTTATATGCAATTTAATCTCAGAAAAGCGAGCTTCAATCCCATTTACAAGCCATTTTCAAAAAAATATTTTTAAAAATTTTTCCAGAAACATCACCCCCATTTGAAATCAAACACAAAAAGTAGAAGAAAAAATTTTTGGAAAGAAATCACCAAAATATGACCATCATACCAAATAAACATCAAAAAGATTAATAAAATAAAAATGTAATTTTTATAAATGAATCGAAAATCATTTTAATATTTTTTGTGTTTTTTAAATTCAAAAATCTATGTAATTTTGTTTTGTCTTTATGACAGAGGTTTATGGTTTTACCCAAAACAATCTGAATAAAAATTTAACCAATCATAGTTCTAATCAAATCCGAACTATTGTCATTTTCAAATTGGTTTTGTCACTTTCCAAAAAAAAGTTTCCTGACATTCAAACTAAAGGTCAGTATGGTTGAAAATGAAGGAAGCTCCCTTCATACATCTAACAGATGGTAGCCATAGGTTTTTCCGTATAAAACCCAACGGACGGGCACAATCCACCGAGAAGATTGACAGAGAAAGATTAACTTTTCTCTTTTAAAAACTTGTTTTTGGGCTCCCAAGTATAGAAAAGGAGTTTACCATTTAACTTACGGGTTAGGTGGGGTGATTGAAAAAGATGGGAGGTCCCCAAAATACACAGAAATGTGGTAATCACCAGCTATCCCATATACAGCTCGATGGGCGTTAAAATCTTACGAGATAAGGTTAAAGGAGGGCGGTTTTTCCGTCCTTTTTTATTTAAATTTATCACCATGAAACCCAAAAAAGACAAACTTCACAAAATGACCGTTGGAAAGCAACGCGAAAAACAAGTGGAACAAGGTTTCTTCGATGGCAGGTTTGTTCAAAGAGCAGAAGAATCAAAAAAGGTTTATAAACGGAAAGAGAAACATCCGAAGAAGGATGGGGAGAAATAGTTAATTAATCCTTCTTCCTCCGATACTTCCCCCTCGTCTTATAATAATACCTCGATCGATTTTGGTTTTTGATTGCGTTTTTATTGGTACTAACTTTTCTTCGGACGTAAGTGTTTAAAGAAATTTAATTTTAAATCAACACCTCGTATTCAACTCTTGAATATGGTTCTTGAAATCTATTAATAAAAAGAATCAGCATTATTTACCATTCGGTATATAGAACCTTTATACTTAAACAACCATAGTGAATCAGTTTGATATTTAAAATCATCATCAAATTCAAAATTTCCCTCAAGTAGTTCAAAATGAACTTGATTCGCTGCTTCATTGTAAAAATAAATGTGATATTTTTTAAAAAAATCATCATAATTTATGGAGACTACTTTACCATATGGAGTATTATCCTTGTAAATAAAGTCTTTTTTCAAACCACCTCGACACATCAAATCAATTTCTCTTCTTAAGCGTTTTGTCATCCGTCTAAATGCTCGTCCCCTTTCAGGGTTATTCTGTTCATCTAAAGTTTTTTGATTAAACTTAAGATTTTCATCCTCTGTTGGTTCTATTGTTTCTTGAGGTTCCTCAATAGATTTATTATAAGTGATTTTTTGTGATTTTACTAAAACATCTTGTCTTTGAATGGTAGCAATTTTACCATATATTAAAATTGCAATTATAAAAATTCCACCATAAAAAAGTAGTGGGTTTTGTTCTTTAAATTTTTTCATACAAATTGTTATTTGTAATTTCCATTTTAATGACAAGCTTTAATTATCAAGTTTTATTCAACTATTACTTTCTGAAAGTTTCGTTGATTAATAATAATGAATATCGGAATCGACTTAATAGGATTCAAATAATTCTAAATGAATTTATTATCTCGAATTTGTGTTCCCTTAATTTAGCCATCTAAATTATTCAAGATTGACTTGAATATTTAGTGTTTCACCATCTCTTAATAATTCAATATTGAAATCTTTCGCATATTTTTCAATTGAATTTATTGCAAAATTAAAATCTTCCTCGTTTTTTATTTCAAAGCCATTAAGTTTTATTATTATGTCACCCTCAATTATGTTGGCGTTATACATGTAGGAATTAGTAAATACTACATTGACAATAACCCCTAAATTCCTCTTAAAATTTGAACGTTGTTCATTACTTAAATGGGATACTATTATGCCGTAATTAGGCTGGTATCTACTTTTGACCATAAAAACGGCGGCGTGATAATACATTGTTTTATCATATTGAACCGAAGAGTTAGGTGTAGACTCAACCTTTTCTGTAAAATATTTCCCCTTATATTCGTAACCAGTGGTTCCTGGTACAGAATAACTTTGGGTTGTTGAATGGCTATATGATCTAGCCAATATGATTTTCGTTGCGCCAAGTTTTTTAGCAAGAACGGATGCTGAATATTTATCGATATTGGCAGATGAACTAAATTCAGAGTAGCCAATAATATAATATCCTTGTGGTATCGATGAATTTACTTCTTTCAAAATTTGTTCGGTAGATTCTAGAATTTTTATTTGAGGCTCTTGACCATCTGACAATGTTACTTTTTCGGGTATTTTACCTGGATTCGTGATTTCGGAATAGTTTATTTCATACAGATTAAAAATTCCACATGATTGAAGGAGAAAAATCATGCAACTAATATGAAAACCCAAAATTATTTTTACTTTCATATAACTCAAATTTAAAATAATTTTAATTTATTCTTTGCGTAAAAAGGTTAAAGAATCAATTAACAGAGGAGATAATTTTGACAAAGAATCGTATTCATCTTACCTACTCAACCGTTCATACACCTTCTTCAACATATAACCTTTTACCACATCACCAAATTCCTTGTCATCCATCATTTTGGTGAAAATATCTTGGTTCTGCTCCATGCGTGCAATTAGCTTGTCTAGGAACAGCTCCTCGAATCCAAATTTGAAGTTTTCAATGGGGTTGTTTTGAGCTTGTTCCTTCAATCCACCATGCACAACCAACTCTTCTTCAATCTGGTCAAAGAATAATTTATCGGCTGTATTGAACTCCGTTTGAAACTTCTTATTCAGTACTTCAATAATCTCTGATAGATTGGCTTCTTCTTCTTTGGTCAATCGGATACCAGCTTGACCACCACCCTCCAATTCATAAACACCACGGCTTTCCATCACAATGTTGTGTTCTGCTATTTTCTGTAAACGGTAATACTCCAATGAAACTTCGTCACCGAGCTTGAACTTATCATTCTGTGATGTTCTCGGTAGCTTCTTTAATAGAAATCTTCCATAAGTGAAGAGCTTCTCCAAATCCACATCTGAGAACGGCATGATTTGGGTCAAGAATGAATAGGTTCTACAAAAGGTCTGCAATGAATTTTTGAAATCATCCTGATTTGTTTCAGTACCCAACACTTCATTTGTTTCCTCTGGCAATGCTTTGAATCGTTCCACAGCTGGGTCAATGTAAGCATTCAACTTGCCTTGGTCACTTGTGCTGAGGCTTTTACTAGATTTGAAGAACAGGTTGCAAAAATTGTTCACCTCAGTTTCCCATATCACGTTTGCCTTATCTAATTCAGCTTTTAAATCATACAAATGATTCGGGTCTGAGTTCTCTGTTATCGAAGTTAGTTCGTAATACGGTTGGAACGAATCCAAAATATCTTGTGTTTCGTTAGCAAAATCCAATACAAACGTATCTTCTTTACCAGCGCACATTCGGTTCAATCTGGATAATGTTTGTACCGCTTTAACACCCGATAATTTCTTATCCACATACATGGTATGCAACAACGGCTGGTCAAATCCTGTTTGGTACTTGTCTGCTACCAACAACTATTGGTACTCATCCGATGCAAACTTTCTTGGCAATTCCTTTTCAGCAAATCCATTCAGTTCCACCTCGGTCACACCTTCTGGAGCGTTACCATAAATTACTTTGCCCGAAAAAGCGACAATGGTCTTCACATCATTGTACCCTTTTTCTTTGATGTAATTATCGAATTCCTCTTTGTATCGAACTGCATGAAGTCGTGAACTGGTTACGACCATTGCTTTGGCTTTTCCACCAATTTTCTTCGAAACCACTTGTCGGAAATGCTCCACCATCACTTCGGTTTTCTGTGCCAAATTGTGTGGATGCAACGACATGAATCGTCCAATCGCTCTGGAGGCTTTTTTCTTATTCACCTTCGGGTCGTCCTCAATTTCTTTGGACAATTTGAAGTATGTTTTATAGGTTGTATAGTTCTTTAGAACATCGAGAATGAATCCTTCTTCAATGGCTTGTTTCATCGAATACAAGTGAAACGGCTCTGGCTTACCATTTTTCCCCATCGTTCCAAACACTTCAACTGTTTTTGGTTTGGGTGTTGCAGTGAATGCAAAGAAGCTAAGGTTGTTCTGTTTACCTCTGGCTAGCATGGATTTTCTGATTTCATCCTCTGCATCTTCCTCTAGTCCTGTGTATGCTTCATCCTTTTCAGCTTCCTCTAGTGATTTTGCAGACAAGACTTCTTTCATTTTTTTAGTTGCTTCACCACCTTGGGAACTGTGCGCCTCATCAATGATTACGGCATATTTTCTAGCTGGGATTTCTCCGATTTTGTCTAAAATGAATGGAAACTTTTGGAGTGTGGTAATAATGATATGCGAACCAGCGGTGATGGCATTTGCCAACTGGGTTGAATCCTTGTCGATTTTTTGAACTACACCATCTTTGTGCTCGAATTGGTATATGGTATTTTGTAACTGCGAATCCAATACCTTTCGGTCGGTAATCACAATCACTGAATCAAAAACTCGGTTGTTCTGGTCATCGTGCAAGCTCGAAAGTCGGTAAGATAACCAAGCTATTGAATTGGATTTTCCCGAACCAGCACTGTGTTGAATCAAGTAGTTCTTCCCAGCGCCTTGAACACGAGCATCAGCTGTTACGGTTCTAACCACTTGCATCTGGTGGAAACGAGGGAAAATGATAGTTTCCTTTTTCTTTTTGACACCATTCAGCTCAAATTCTTCCACGCTTAGGTGAAGGAACTTACCGATAATGTCCATGAAACTATCTTTTGTCCAAACCTGTTCCCACAAATACGCTGTGCGGTATCCGTTGGGATTAGGTGGGTTTCCAGCACCGTTGTTGTATCCTAAATTGAACGGCAAATAGCGTGTGTTCTTACCATCTAGTTTGGTAGTCATATAGGCTTCATCGGTATCCACAGCAAAGTGAACCAAGGCTCTTTTTTTGAATTGGAATATCGGTTCATTTGGTTCTCGGTCATACACATATTGCTTTTTGGCGTTCTCTACCGACTGTCCCGAAAACTGATTTTTTAGCTCAATGGTGGCAATAGGCAGACCATTCAAAGAAAGCACCATGTCCAATGAGTTTTTGCCAACACGTTCGTAATAGAGCTGTCTGGTCACCGATAAGTGATTTGTTTGATACAATTCGTCTGCTTCTGGATTTAGGGAGCTTTCTGGTTTGAAATATGCCATCTGAAACTTCACACCATAGTCCGTGAATCCTTTGCGAAGCACATCCAATGCTCCACGCAAATCAATCTCTTTTACCAAGCGTTGAATTACCTTTTGCTCCACCTCATCTTTGTGGATATTGGCTAATTTATCCCATGCTTTCGATTGGGATTCCTTCAAAAAGTTGATAATGTAACTCGGAAACAACCCAAGTTTCTCATCAAAGTCGGTTGAGCTTCCTTTTACATAGCCACCGTGTTCCAATAAGTTGGATTCGATTGCTTCTTCGAAGGTTAGTTCAGTATGTATTCCTTTTGCCATTTTAAATCAGGTATTTTTGGAAGTTATCCGTATTCCAAATCAATTTTGCTAATTCCAAATATAGATTCTGTCTTTCCTTAATGGTTTCTTTGGTGAAATCTGTTTGAAAATGAAAGTTCAAATTATTTGACGCCGTAAATCGTAAAAAATTTGGATTGTTTTGATAGCAATTTTCGTTTAGTGATGAAGCCAACAAATTTTGACCAAAGTATTTGGGTAGTTTCTTCGAATATTCTGAATCATTAAGACTCCTATTAATATCCTGTGGTAATATCACCAGATTACCGAACATATTTCTTGTACGCTGGAATTCTTCCTCAGAATCAAATTGGTCAGTGTATCTTTCAAAATGGTCAACCATTATGTGCTCTATGTCATAAGGGTTCTTGATTGAACGATTTACATACACATCAAATTTGGTATCTCTTCCGCTTTGCTCTTCCACAAAATGAGTAATTCTTGCAAGTTGATGGAGCATATACCTTTTTGTCCAACCATTCAAATCAAATCGTTCAATTGCATCCAATGTAAACTCCATAGTTCGAATTTCATCAACCAATACATTAACTAATTCTGTTGGTGACTTTCTCCTGATTTTCTTTGCCAACATAAACATGGCGTATGTCATCGCAGAATAGTCAAGGGTTTTGTAATTGAAAATTCGAATTGATATGAATTGGTCTAAGAAACATGATACAATTTTCAACTTGGAATCAATGATTTCCTTCGAATCATTTTTATCCAAACTTGCCATTAGCAACAGTGGCTGTAAAGTGAAATTTCTATCAGCGTTGTAGAAAATGTACTCAAATCCCTCGGTCAATTTTTCTGAATACTGAGTAATTCTTATGTATGTATTAGAGAATAGAATAAATTCTTTCTGGACAAAATCATTGTAATCAACCGATTTTTTTAATCCAATTTGATTGCTGTTTTCACGTAACCATTTGTGAAATGCAGTTCCTATAATATCAAAATCCCCAGGGGTTGCATTTCGTTTGCGTTCCCTAATTGTATCACCATATTGAGACCTCAGCCAAGTTTTAATACAGTCACTCTCTTGCTCTTTACCAAGTGCTTTTAAGTCCAGCATTTTGGCTTTCCACAATTCATTTGCTTTGAGTCTTTCATCATTGTCAACAATTTCTGAGAGCAAATATCCTTTCAACATTTCGGTTGCTGTAAGGCTTAACCCTCGGTCATTCATTGAAACAAATATCTTATGGGCATCTTGTTCCGTTTGTGCAACAATTTTTATGAATTGAACATTATCAATTAACCAATCTTTGAAATAAGGTAATGCCTCCTCTGGAACAGCATCCATCATCAATTCAATGATATCGTTGTAGCGATGCCATATATTTTGAACACTTTCTGGATGTCCTTCTGGTTCAAATTGCTCATCATTGATAATTGCTTCTAAACACTTTGTTCGTTCTTCAACATTGATATTGAAAGTAGTTTTTCCATACTTCTGGGAATAAATAAGATTAAGAACCTCTGCTTTGTCGTTTGTATCTTGAAGATGCTTTGTAATGAAGAGAAGCAACAAACTGAGTGATGTCAATCGTTGCTGACCATCAATAATGGCATTTTCATCTTCGGTAAGAACCACAGACCCCATGAAATAGTGACCGTATTTTTCTACTTCATTTCGTTCGTGTATTTCGAAATAATATTCTAAAAACTCACCAGTCAAATCCTCAATAAGCTCCTCTATTTGTTTGCGTTGCCATTGATATTCCCTCTGATAGTAATGGATACTGTATTTCACTCCAGTGAATAACTCCCTTATACTTTTTGGTGCTCCTAATATCTTTTTCATCTCAGTTCAATATTTCATTCCTAACATCCACCTTACCAGTAACTACCTCACTGATTAATGCTGTTTTGAATTCTTTTAGCAATTCTATTTCTTGTTGGGTTTTTGCCGTTATTGTTTCTATCCTACTTTTTTCTTTAAGAATATGATTTGCAATCAAATTTTGCTCTTCAATTGGTGGAGTAACAACTTTTAATTGCCTAATATTTTCCTTATTCAATTTTGGTTGAGCTGATGATACAGACATCATTTTTAATTGTTCGGCACAAAAAGGAGCATTTAATTGATATAAGAAAAATTCTGTGTTTTGATTTAGTCTCACTAAAAACATATTAGGTCCTAGAGTGAATTTACCTTCCATAATTGGCATTTGCATAACTAATCCAGCATAAGCTCCTACATTTGCAATTAATATTTCACCTCCAAATAATTCTGATTTTTTTAGAAAATTATGAGCATGTTCATCTACATATAATCCTTCATTCGATAAATCAACTCTCAAATCTGTCAATCTGACAAGCCTTGAGTATCCACTATCATAATAAGTAACATTTTCTGCTAGTGAAGCAAATGAACCATTTGCGGTGTAATCAGTTAAAATGTCAATACAAAATCTAAAACTCTTAACCTCCCAATGCGCTGGAATCTCACCCAGCCACTCAATACCCGAATCCTTCATGGGAACAGTTGGGTCAAGACCTTTGGTCACGGCTTGGTTAATAATGGCGGTGCGCTCTTCTTCTAGCAACTGAATCAATCGCTCCTTTTTGGTAATCAAGTCATCAATTTGACTCATTTTTTGGTCGAGGAATTTGGCGATGGTGTTTTGTTCTTGAACAGGAGGTTCTATCAAATTTATATTCATTAGAGCCTCTTGTGTTAATTTTGGCTGTGCAGAGCCACTTATCCAAATTGAGTAATCAATCCGTTCAAGTAATTCACAGAAGTATTTTATATTTCCATTTTTAGGATTTATTATATGAGCGTGATTATTTACCCAATATTTCCCAGAGGCAATAAATGCTAATCTTTTACTTCTCGTTATGAGATTAGCACCATCTTCACCGATAAGTATATTATCATCTTCAAAAAGATAGTTCTCAACATAGTCAATCACTCCAGAAGCACCATAGTAATCATAAACTCGTACTTCCATTTCGCCTCTTTCTTCTGAACTTAAAGGCACACGAATCGAGTTTAGATTATTAAATAAATATTTCAACTTCTTCACCATCCAATGACTCGGAATTTCTCCAATCCATTCAATACCCGAATCCTTGTAGCTATCGTACTTATTACTCACGGTCTAATTATTTTTATTTGTGTTCGTGATTACTTCGTAATTCATAATTTATCCGATAACGTTTTTAAGTAAACCGTCCGTTTCTTGCTCCAATGCCATGATATCAGCACGGATTTCCTCTAATGAGCGTAATGGCTTGTACTGATAGAAATACTTGGTGAAATTGATTTCGTAACCCACGTTGGTTTTGCTGTGGTCAATCCACGCATCAGGTACGTGTGGCAATACTTCTTTTTCCATGTATTCCTCGACATCCATGAGCAACGGAATGTTTTCGGTATCACGTAATGATGAATCGGGTTTTGGGTTGCCTTTTTTGTCGGTCACCACTTGACCTTTGGCATTGCGTTCTGGTCGTTCCACCGTTACTTTGGCATATCCAAAAGCTTTGTTATCAAATATCTTTGAGTGTTCGCCTTCCTTGAATTCTCCATATATTTTGGTGATTTCAGCTATGTGGTCATCTGACAATTCATTGCGCTTGTCACCCAAAGACTTGCTCATTTTTTTGAAGAAATCAACACCGTTAATCAATTGTACTTTACCTCTTCGGTTGGCTGGTTTGTGATTCGATATAACCCAGATAAACGTTGAAATCCCTGTGTTGTAAAACAACTGGTTTGGCAATGCAATTACAGCCTCTAGAAAGTCGTTTTCAATTATCCACTGGCGAATACTGCTCTCGTTCTTAGTTTTGCTCGGAGAACCCGAAAAAAGTGGTGACCCGTTGAACACGATTGCAAGTCTTGAACCACCTTGGTCAGCTGGTTTCATTTTGCTCATTAGATGCATCAAGAACAGGAACGAACCATCACTTACGGATGGCAATCCAGCTCCAAATCGTCCACCGTGTCCCAATTGTTCATGTTCCTCCTTCACCTTTTTAGCGAACTTTTCCCATTTCACCCCGAACGGTGGATTGGTAATCAAATAATCAAATTTTTCGTTAGACAGCTGGTCTTCTGAGATACTGTTCCCTTTTTTGATGTTGGATGCGTTTTGACCCTTAATCATCAAATCCGATTTACAAATGGCATAAGATTCTGGGTTCAATTCTTGACCAAATACCTCCAATCGAGCATCTGAATTTAATTCATGTAAGTATTCTTCAGCTACAGAAAGCATACCGCCTGTTCCAGCGCAACAATCAAATATAGTTTTGGTGATACCTTTTTTGGTCAAAATTTCTCGGTCATTCAAGAATAGAATATTCACCATCAACTTGATTACCTCTCTTGGTGTAAAATGCTCCCCAGCGGTTTCGTTGGATATCTCAGCAAATTTTCGAATCAGTTCCTCAAACATATAACCCATTTCCATGCTCGATATACGGTCTGGGTGCAAGTCAATTTCTTGGAAACGTTTCACCACCATAAACAGCAAGTTGGCATCGTCCATCTTGTTGATTTGGTTCTCGAACTCGAATTGTTCAATGACCTCTCTGGCATCCTCTGAGAAACCGTTAATGTAGTTGCGCAGATTCGAAGCAATGTTATTCGGGTCAGCAATCAGTTTGTTGAAGTCGAATGGACTACGGTTATGAAAGTTGTAACCAGCCACCTTGTTCAAAATCGGGTCGAGATTCTGAATATTGGTAGATTTCATCTGGTCGTATTTTTTCAGCACTTCGGCTTTAGTGTTTTCCAGCACACAGTCTAGCCTTCTCAGAACGGTCAATGGAAGGATAACTTTACCGTAATCACTTTGTTTGTAATCTCCTCGAAGTAGGTCAGCAATTGACCAAATGAAGTTAGCTGATTCTTTGATGTTTTTCATTAAATGAATGTATTTTTTGTAAAGATAAAAAAAGGAAATGTATCAATTTTCGTCTATTCCCCTCATAAACCGTTCAATCGGTTTTAAATCATTCACCTGAACCTTGAGTTCATAGTTGTTTTTTCGGTTGTTATAGTGAATAAATGGGGCAGTTAAGGGATATTGTTCTTTGAGAAGTAATACTTGTTTTAAATCAAGTTCCAATTGAATGGGATAAGTTTTACCTGAATGACTAAATCCGAACACATCTGGGATTTGTTTTTCAAACCTCTTACTATTCTTAAATGGTTTTCCAGCAAAGTCCACATAAGCAATTCGGTCAATGTGGAAGGTCTTGTTTTTCTTGGTTGAAATCTCATATCCCATTACGGTGGTGTAGTTTTCGGTAAATCCAAAAGGTTCAATTAGTCGGTCCGATATGGTTCCAGAATTAATGGATTGGTATTTTCTTAAATAAACTTGTTCTTTATTTCCCATTGATAAAGCAAGTCGTTCAATTACCTTACTATTTTTGGCATTAACCAAATGACTGGCAACCATAGGAATTTCAGAACCTAAATAAACTTTGGTCAAAATGGAATCTTTGAGTTTATTCTCATTTCCGTAGGTTAATATAAGTTCTTTCAAAAACTTGGCTTCTTCATCCGTAAACCGAACACCATTGGATCGTTCATCCACAATAAAAAACCGATTGAACTCATCTCTTTGTAAATCAAACCCACATTCTCTTATCAAATCAAAATACCGATACACCGTTCTTTCCGTTGAATCCAGTAATTCTGCCAAATGTGAAATGGTTTTTGAAGGGCTTTGTTCTAGGTAAGAAATCAGTTGCAGCACCCTTAAAATCTTATGTTGATTGAGCATACTAAATCAATTTTGGGTGTCAAAATAGAACAAATCACACACCTGAGCAAACGATTGACCTGAGTTGTCTGAAAAATTTTACATTTTTTTATTCAATGACTTGATTTGTCACTCGGAGAGGTGATTTTTGTCGAAAATTAAACGATATGAAAAAATTACTTTTATTGACATTAACAGCATTAAATTTCTCTGCTTTCGGTCAAATGCAT
>CANHJY010000036.1 GCA_947461185.1 Flavobacteriales bacterium | reverse complement strand
ACCATACCGTTATGGCCTTTGAAGTTACCTCAGCCAAAAACAAAACGTATCACCTGGATAGAATCACCGCAGTTGAATTAAACAACCGAGGGTTTATGTTTGAAGAAAAACACGAACAACAAATTCCCGATGCATTTGGATTCAGTTTTCAAGGTGAACAACACGAGGTTGAATTAGACCTTTCCCTCAAAGCATATTTGCTCCTAAAAGACGAATATCCCTTGACAATTCCTTACGTAAAATTCAACCCGAAAAAAGACCTTTATGAACTAAAAATTCAGGTAAACGATTTGAAGCCTATTCAGCGGTTTATGAGGGGAATTTAATTTGATATTAATACAAAGTAATATTGTGTATAAATCCATCTTTTCTTTTTATCTTCATGCCCTACTACAAAAACTATTCATGAACAGAATCAAAGAAGTACTTCAGGAAAAGGGAATCAAGCAAACCTGGTTAGCTGAGAAGTTGGGCAAAAGCTTCAATATCGTCAATGATTATTGTAATAATCGCAGACAGCCGAGTTTGGAACTAATCTTTAAAATTGCTGAAATTTTAAATGTGCCAGTAAATGAACTTCTAGTAATAAATAAAAAAAAGTAACCCATATATGGACCAAAATAAACACATAGATACATTTTTATCATTAGCCAACAGCTTACGTTTCAAGCTTTGGGCAGTGGTTGGCGATAATCAGACAAAGAAGGATAAAGTAATAAGCTACCTTAAAATACAAGGGTACACACTTATAGATGTTGGGGCGGAATTGGGTTCTTTGTTTGCTGAATTGGAATCAGTGGATGAACCAAGTCACGACATCGGGCAAAAAATCAAAGAATGGTTTTTAAGCAAGCCTGACCAATTAATTCTGACCAATGCCAGTATTCTATATCACAAGGCATTTACCAAAATATCTCCTGTTGGTGCGTTTAAGTATAACTCACGGAACAAGAGCAGCGTACTTTTTTTAGAAGATGAGAAGATTATCAGCAACAGGATTTCATACGGTCAGCTCGGCTCAGAAGAATACTATGACAAGGACATTAACGATATTCTAGTTACCAATATCAATGATGTTGAAGACAACTATGTAAGTATTGCAAGTGATAATCAAGCTAAATACACAAAACCGGATGAAATACCTGATGATGCTATTGGTCGACTTTTCAATTATACAGTCATCAAAGATGTGGTTGATATTGATACCGACCTGCTACAAGTTGACCTACAGAAAGAACTTATTTCAAGCTTTATCATTTCGGAAGGATTAGAGCAGCAGATTACTGATTTTTTCGACAATTTAAAAAAACCCAATCATAAAGCAGTAAAAATTATAGGTAACTACGGAAGTGGTAAATCGCACTTGATTGCTTTTTTGGTGAGTGTCATCAATAATCCTTCTCTCCGGGAATTGATTAAAAATCAAAAGGTCAAAAAGGCCGCAGACGAAATTGCTCGAAGTTTTTATACTATTCAGTTTGAGTTACAACCAGTAGATGTTGACTTGTCGTTTTTCTTTTTCAAAGAATTAGAAAAACAAATCCAAAGAACCTATGGAATAGAAATACCAAAGCTAACATCAGATATTATTGATTACAAAGAACACCTTGCAAACATTATTGAAACACTAAAATCCAATGATCCAAGCAAAGGGTTATTAGTAGTAGTCGATGAAGTTTCAGACTTTTTACAAGCAAAAGAATCTTTCAAAATAAAAAGAGATTTTCAATTTCTTCGAGTAGTAGCACAGGTTTGTCAAGATCAAGACATTTTGCTTGCTATTTCAATGCAGGAAGACATTTATTCAAGTCCTAAATTGGCAAACATAGCTGGGGATGAAGCCCGTATAAGCGAACGATTTCAAAACATAATCATTCGTAGAGAAGCTGTTAAAAAAGTAATTGCTCAGCGAATTGTACCGAAATCAAGAGAACAAAAAACTCAGATTGCAGAGGCATTAAAACCATTTATCACTAAAATTGAAGATGTTGCCAATAAGCAGGAAGAGTATATTGAATTATTTCCTTTCACTCCTGGATTACTTAATCTTTTTCACGAACTACCTTATTTTGAAAAAAGGGGAATCATTCAATTTGCTCAAAACGAATTGAAATATGTAGTTGACAAGCCATTTCCATATTTCTTCACTTTCGATCGCATTTATGACATACTTGCCAATAATCCTAATAACAGAAACTTAGAAGGTATCTATGAATTGGTGAAAAAGGTAAATATTGTGGTTCAAAAAATCACTACGAATCTTGAATCAAAATTGCACAATGATGCCATTAAGTTAATAAAAGGCTTAGCCGTATATTCTCTCTGGAGCAAAGGGCAAACTGGAGCAACTGCAAAAGAATTAGCTGAACAGTTACTTATAATTCCGCAAAACAATGCTTTAGAAGCTCATGTACAAGTTTCTATTATTGTAAAGAAAATTAGAGAGGCTACAGATGGCTTTTATCTTAAAGTAGAAAAAGATGAAGTTTCTGGAAATGATTATTTCAAGTTTGATCCAGCTATTGATGGTCATGATCCTGAGGAACGCATAAACAATGAAATTAATGCTATTGGCGCAGATGAAGACAAATTAGAAGAAGTTCTGTTTGAACAGATAAAAGAAACATTGGATCTTGATTATTTCAAAAACACTCCTAACATATTTATTGACGAATGTGCATGGATATCGGTAAAATCATTCCGAAAGGGATTTGTAATTTTCAATCGAAAAGGACAAGAAATTTCAAAAGTCGATACATCGGATTATGTAATCAACTTTCAATCTCCTTTCAGCAAAAAAGAGCGTGTTAAATACAGCCAAAACCAATTAGATATTACGATCAAATTTGGCAAGCAGGAAAACATTGAAATTTTAAAGCGCATTGTTGCCATTAAATCATTGATTGGGAAAAACATTTTGGTCTCCACAATGCAGAAAAAACTGCAGGAAACAATAGACGGCTATCGTAATCCAGCAGGCGTAGTGGTTCCAGGTATTAAGTACAGGATTACAATGTGGACACTCAACTTGAGTGAAGCCAGATTAAATGACCAGCCCATTTCAATCAAATCAACTTTAGGCAAAGACTTCACTAATTTATCAGAAGTAATTTCAGAATTAAAAAATAAGGTATTTGATAAGTGCTTCAATGATGAATACCCCGAACATCCTAAGTTTGCTGAAAATCTCTCTTCTGGTAATATCAATAACACGTTATCTAGTATAGCGAATGAGATCACAAACGGTAACTTCAGACAATTATCTCAAAGAAGTAAAAGCTTCCTGAGTACTTTGAATTTACTCAATGCTAATGGGGATCCTGATGTTACTACCAATAAAATAACTCAACAGATTTTGACCATTGTTAATGGCAAAAACGGAAAGGTGGTTGACATTCAGAAAGAAATTGTTTCGGATTTATCAAACAAACCTTACGGGTTAGAGCCGGAAATAATTCATTTTCTATTGGTCCTACTTACAACTTTGGGTAAAGTGGCATTAAAAGGTAGAGGAGGTGATGAAATTGATATTTCAAACGTTAAGGAAAAGTTCAAAAGCATTAGCCAATTTGAAAACATAATCTATGTTGTAAAAAAGGAAGACTTGTCATATGACTTTGCCCAAAACCTATTAAATGCTCTTGGATTAAATGGCTCTAAAATGCTCCAGGAAACTAACCGGAATACTGCTTTTTTAGAGTACAAAAACAAGGTCAAAGAAATAATTGACACACTTCGTTCAGTCCAATTTCTGCTTACCAAATTAGAAAACAGGTCTCCACTTTTCATTAATATCGATAGTGTTAAAACAAAATTCACAGAAGTAAGCTCCATTGATTGGGCAGTATTAGACATTAGCAATCAGGCCCGTTTTAATACAATTGAGTATTTAAAAACTGATCTTTCTAAATTTTCTTCGGCACTTCAAACGCTTGAAAACATTAAAACAGCAATTGCAGATTATGACAGCAATATACACAGGGGTATTGAATACATGAAAGATGCATTGGAGATTTTAGAAGACAACAAGAAATACCTGAATGATAATTCGTTGGAATCAAAACTTGAAAACTATTACAACGACACATTAGCTATTGTAAAAGACTTTGACAAGTTTATCAACCTAAGTGACAGATTCCCTTTAGCAGGTAAAATTGAAGCTTTCAAAAAAATGTATGTACAAGATTTCTATTACCCAGCCCTGGTTGCCACTATAGGGAATAAGGTAAATTGGACACCATTAGAATCTTTCACAAAGGATCCTAATTTTGAAAGAGCTGGTATTTTAGCGAATGTAACTTGTAATGTAAAACAAAAGTTAGATAATAAAATCAGTCTATGGTCTGCTTTATTAGCGATGCGGGTAAAATCTACAGATGTAGATAAACTTTATGAAATTCCCTTTGATACGGCAAGTAACTTTATGAAGGTCGAACGAGATTATGAGACCATATCAATAGAAGGAGGAAAAGTAACTGAAACACTCAAAGTCATAGCAGATGAATATTCTGTTAATACTGTGCAAGAGGTTAAAACCAAAGCCGATAAATTAGATTTAATCAAAGTAAGTCCTGAACACAAAAAGCAGATCATAAACATCATTGACTCAGGTAATCTGCCACAACAATTAACGAATGAGTTGATTGACGCCATTAACAAATTATTTGTAGACATCAAGGTAGTCTCACTTACTCGAAATAAGATTATGAATGATTTATTTCCTCAGGATGAGCTGCTCACATTACCCCAAATAAGAGAAGCTTTTTTTAACATGTATAACAAGTTAGAAAATGAATACAAAGGCAATGAGACTAGATTTAAAATAGAAGATTAATCATGGATTATAAAAAAGACTTGGCTGAAAAATTGCCACAACTCAAAAGTATCGAAGGTTTTCCTTTAGGCAAAGATGAAGATATTTTGGCTATTTCACAGCCCCCAATTTATACTGCTTGTCCCAATCCTTATATTGAAGATTTTATAAAGGAGTATGGAAAGCCTTATGATGAAAACAACGATAATTATTCGAGAGAGCCATTTGTTGGAGATGTAAGTTTTGGTAGAAATGATCCATTATTAAACGCCCACTTTTATCATACTAAAGTGCCCCCTAAAGCGATTGAAGTATCAATAAAACATTACACTAATGAAGGAGATATTGTACTTGATGGTTTTGGTGGTACAGGAACCACTGGAATAGCTGCATCTCGCACAAATAGAAAAGCAATCATTTCAGATTTATCTCCAATTGCAGCATTTATTTCTGCAAATCAAAATATGCAAGTATCAATCACTAAAATTTTTGATGCGGTTAACATTATTTCTAAAAACGTCAAAAGTTCGTTTAATGAACTTTATTCTGTAAAAGTTGATTCTCAGCATAGAAAGATAAATTATACCATTTGGAGCGATGCATTTGAATGTCCCATTTGTAAAGAACCATATTTTTACTTTGACAAGTTTGTAGATTTTGAGAACGATTCAATTAGGGATCATGTAAATTGCACAAATTGCGGGGGAGATTTAGAAAAAGATAATGCAAACAAGGTATTTGAAGAATATTTTGATCCTATTATTGGTCGAACAGTTAATCGCCCGGTTCAAAGACCTGCCTTAATTTCATACCTAATTGGGGCGAAAAAAAGCTATAAAAAACCGGATAATGAAGATTTTGAACTAATTCAAAAAATTGAGACTACACAATTGAGTAATTGGGTTCCATCAAATCAAATCATGTTCAAGGGTGACGATTTTGGTGATCTATGGCGAGCAGGTTACCATAAGGGTTATACTAATACTCATCATTTTTATTCAAAAAGAAATTTGATTGCTCTCTCTCTGCTTAATTCTGAGATAGAAAATTTCAAATCAGATCCAGAAATTTACAGAGTTTTGAAATTTATTTTCACTTCACTTTACTCTAGGTCACATAGAATGAATCGTTACATTCCGGAACATGGAAGACATGTTGGTCCACTATCTGGAACACTCTATATGTCAAATTTGCAAGTTGAAATTAATGTTGGAAATATATTTGAAGAAAAATCTAAAAGCATAATTCGTGCTTTAAGTGAGATCAAGCGAAATAATGTATATGTATCTACTCAATCAGTAACCTCTCTTTCTAGTATAATACCAGAAAACTCAATTGATTATATCTATACTGATCCTCCATTCGGTGATAATCTTCCTTATTCAGAATTGAATTTTTTGATGGAAGATTGGATTAGGATTCATACGAATACTACATCAGAAGCTATTATCAATGTTAAACAACTCAAAGGCATTGATGAATACAATAGTTTAATGCAATTAGGTTTTAGTCAATACTTTAAGATTTTAAAGCCTAATAGGTGGATAACTGTTGTGTTTCATAATTCTAAATCAAAAGTATGGTCATCTATTCAAGATGCAATTACTAAGGCCGGATTCATAATTTCTAGCGTTTCAGTTTTAGATAAAAAAAAGGGCACAACAAAACAATTATCCTACAGCGGTGCGGTAAAGAACGATCTAATTATATCAGCATTTAAGCCTAAATCTGATTTTATAAAGTTATTTGAGAAGTCCAAAGGTGTTGAATTAGAACACTCGTTTATTAATCAATTTTTAGCCAATCTACCTCTTAAACCAGTGATAGAACGAACAAAGCAGATGCTTTATTCAAAGATGGTTGCTTATTATATTCAGCGTGGTTATGAAATCCGTTATGATGCTAAATCGTTTTATAGCCTCTTAAATCAAAATTTCATTCAAGAAGATGGTTTTTGGTTTACAGCCAATCAAATTAATTCCTTTAGAGAATACAAAAAGAAAATGAAACTTGAAGGAATGGATGAAGTTAAGGCTGGGGGTATGTTTTTGTTTGTGTCAGACGAGAAGTCGGCTATAGTATGGCTTTATAACTTTCTGTCAGAGCCAAAATCATTCTCTGATATTTCCGTTGCATTTAATCAATTTGCCAACATACAGGGTGACACAGTGCCAGAATTGCGAGATCTCCTAGACCAAAATTTTGTATCTGAAGATAGCAAATACCGCAGACCGAAATCAGAACCAGAACTTAATCAAATTACAGAAAAAAGAGAAAGAGTTTTGATGCGTGAGTTTGAAACAATGTTGATTCAAGCAAAAACAGAAAAAAAGAAAATTAAGGAAGTCAGAAAAGAAGCACTTGTTTTTGGATTCGAATCATGTTACAAGGCTAAACGTTTTCAAGACATTATAACTTTTGCCCAGCGCTTGGATAAAAGCATTTTAGAAAACAGTACTGAATTAAGTGATTTTGTAGAAGCCGCAGAAATTCAATTAGAAGGTATCTCATAAACTATGCAATGGCAATTGGCAATACATATTAAGCTCAGTTTGGATTCTAACACTCCAAAGATCATTACCGATCAAACTGGTATTCTGTCATCTACTGATTTCTTGACGTGGCTCAATGAAAAAAGATCTTCGTTTGCTATTGCCAATTCGACTTCCGATATAATTGCATTTACGGCTCAGTCGGATTTGTTTAACATCATTACACCAAAATCCGACATCCCAGCATTTATCACGAATAAGTGGGAACATAAAACATTCTCATGGTCTGATATTCCTGTTAATGGAAATGCTCACAAATCATTTCAAAAACTTTCTCCGAAGCAAATAATCGGAATTTTAGATGCGGTTTATCAATCAGACAGACATCAGGTAATAAATGATTCAGATATTCCTGTATGGTTAGATAAAGCAGAAGATCAGATTGTAAAAACACGTATTGCTTTTTTACGGGAAAGCATTATGAAATCTCTAAATGAACCAGCCGGAATAGATTCTATTTTATCAGTTGGTAAAAAATGGGGAGAAATAATTTATCTCTCATGCCTATCGAATGAAAAACCGAGTTTACAATTGCAAGAGAATATTGATAATTGGTCAAAAGTATTCTTTGTCAATAACGGCATGGAAAAAGTAATGTTTGCCTCTACACCAAAATCGCCAAAATCTGTGGATCGAATTCTTTCCCACATCAAAACTAAAAATAATTCGAAAGTTGCATTAATATGTTTTGATTGCATGGGCTGGGCGGAATGGTTATTACTTAAAAACTTTTTGAAAGATGAAGATTTTAATTTTGAAGAGGAAGTCTTATTTGCAATGTTACCATCGGTAACAGCCATATCGAGATCTGCAATATTTCAAGGCGACAGTGAAGTTTACAACTTAAAGTCTCCTGGTAGAACGTTAGAGGCAAAAAGCTTTGCGACTTTTTTTCAGGATAAGCAAACTTTTTACTTTTCAGATAAAGACGAGCTTTCGGAAGATGCATTATTGGGTTACGAAACAATTTCGTTCCTCTACACTTTTTTTGACGAATTATGCCATTCTACTCACTTTGCACCGAATGATTCAGATAAAGAACCTTACTTTGAAGCAGTTAAACGATACTTAGAAAAATCAACGATAAAAGACAATATTAAACTTCTAAAAAATAATGGTTTCACCATTTATTTCTGTTCAGATCATGGGTCAGTTGTTGCAACAGGAAATGGTCAGAAATTGGAAAAATATCTTGTTGACAATTTTGCAAAAAGAGCAGCAATTATTCCGGTAGAAGCATCAGAACACATTTCGCAGCTAACAATAAAAATTCCATTTGTAGATGATAAACTTTTGGCATTGCCGGAAGGCAGAACCATGTTCACATATAAAAACACAATTGAAGTCAATCACGGTGGCATTACCGTAGAAGAAATGGTGGTGCCTTATATTCGGTTAAAGTAATGAGTAAAAAGAATTTTAAAATATTTCCAGATGCATTCAGTTATGAAGGACTTGAAAATAAGTTAAGTGGTATTACATCAAGTTCGGCATATCACATAACTAAAGCAAGACAACCCGACTTGTTTAATCAGGTTTCTAACCTTTTACCACCTGGTTATTTTGAAGCCCGTAAAAATGATATTGAATCTATTGATTTCATTTATTCTGGGAGTACTGAATCTCCTTATTTGTTGACATTGGCAGTTGGCAGGAATGACAGATTTCGAGGAAGTGAAAAATACGATATTGATGTTTTTAATATTGCTCCAGAAAGTGGAACAACTGCATCATATTTTGAACATCAATGGCATCATTTCAAGAATGAAAATGGTGAAAGAGTTTCATTTAATATTAATCCTTTCATCGTTACTGACGAGATGAAACGAAAGGAAATTACGTATGTAACTTTTTTGACTGCAAGTACTTGCTATCAATCCTTCGAAGAATACGAGAAAGAACATCCTGAGATTTTCAAATTGCACGAATTAAGTTTTAAAAATTTATGATAAATGATAGGATACGATAGACCCTTAAAACCCGAATGGATATATAAAACACTTCGAATTGTTGAGCCTAGTAAAAAGCCTGAAGACTTTTATGATGCCTACGATGATATAGCAGTAGAGTTGACAGGAAAAGACGGCAGAAGAAAAACAAGAACAGTACTTTTTCGCACTTTTATTTATAGTTTCCAAGAAAACAAAAGCCTGATTGAAAATAACTTTCTAATAGAACTCAGCAAAGAAAAAGACTTTAACTACATGAAACCAATCTACTTGGCCATGTTCATGATGGACTACGAAATACTAAAGTACTTTACCCAAACCTATTTTAAAATATTCGACAGCTCACAGGAAATCAGTTCAACTGCTTTGACAAAGAAAATGACTGAGACATATGGTGATGCAGAAATCATAAAGCGGTCCACAAGGTCATTTCTTAAAACTCTATCAGATTTTGGTATTATAGAGCCTAAAACAACCACCACCTACGAACAAATCAGAAAACTAACCCTTTCAGAAGAACAAGTAGCAGACATTTTAAAGCTATATGCCATCGTAAACCACACCAAACAAATCAACATTGGTGCAATGAACAAAACGATATTTGCATATTACCAAATACCAGATCTATCTTCAATAGCAAATCACTATCATACTTCAAAGTGGGAATATATAAAAGGGATTGATAGGGAGTTATTGATGATGTGTTGAATTTTAATGAAGAGTAAATGTTATTGAATACCTTATTTAACTTCAGAAAATTGTCATTGATGTCAATTCAATATATGAACCAAATGTCCATAATATATGTCGGGTACTAAAAAAGAAAGTCACTGGATTTCCCTAGCGGATCTTATGACCGTGCTTATGGTCATTTTTCTGTTCATGTCCATTTCTTATATGGCACTTGTTGAAAAACGTGAAAGAGAACAGAATAAAATATTTAAAGATTATGAAGCCTCAAAAGTTGCATTGTATAATGAACTAAAGGAAGCATTTAAAAAAGATTTTGCGAGATGGAATTTAAAACTAGATAATGACCTTTCCATCAAGTTTACAAATCCTCAGGTTCTGTTTCCTACTGGTAAGTCAGAAATAACTCCCTATTTTCAGAACATTTTAGCTGAGTTCTTACCAAAATACCTTTCTGTCGTACTTCAAAAAAAGTATAAAGACAAAATAGCAGAAATACGGATAGAAGGACATACAGATACAAAACCAATTGGAGCATCAGGGGATCCTTATATCGATAATATGAAACTATCACAAGACAGAGGTAGAAATGTATTAGCATTCTTAAGAACCCAAAGTTGTTTTTCTAGTCTTAATCGAAGTGAAAAAGAGAGATTACAATATTGGCTAACAGCAAACGGTCTTTCTTATGGTCGTACAGTTGATAAATCTTATAAACTCACTTTTGAAAGTAAAAAGGCTGTTGATAATGACAAATCTCGTCGAGTAGAATTTAGAATAGTAACCACAAGCGAAGCAATTATTAATGAAGCGCTTAAAAATATAGATGAAAAATGAGTATAGAAGTATTATTAGGAATAGGAATTATATTAGCAGCAGCTATTTGGGCAGCCTATTACATTAAAAAAAGAAATAAAGAAAATAATAACGAACATTTGTATGATTTTATTCCTCAGTTGTTCCCAACTCTTGGAATCTTATTTACCTTCCTTGGAATAGCCATTGGATTATGGAATTTCGATAGTAATAACATTGAAAAAAGTATTCCAGAATTAATGAATGGGTTAAAAACAGCCTTCATTGTGTCAATATTTGGTGTTGCTCTACTTGTTGTTTTTTCATTCTGGACAAATATTAAAAGAAAAAAACTTGAAGAAGGAGTTTTAAGTGAGGAAACAAGTGCGATAATAAAATTAACAGAGGTATTAATTGAAATCCAAAATGATTTAAAGTCTACGGATGAAAATGGAAACGTAATAAGACCCGGAAACTTATTTCGTGATTTATACGAAGAGTCAAAAAAACAATCTAATTCATTACAAACCTTTTCCACTGATTTGGCATTGACAATCTCAGCAGGTTTTGAGCAAATATTAAATGATCCAAATGAAGGAGTTGTTGCTGAGTTAAAACTAGTAAAACAGGAAATTGAGAATTTAGGTAATAAACTTCAAGATCCAGCAACTGATATGACTCAAAATATTGTAAAAGAATTACAAGATTCAATGGGGAAAATGGTTGAAGAATTCAAAACATCAATGAGTGGAGATACAAAAAATGAAATGGAACGATTGGCAACCATTTTAGGCCAAGCAGGAAGTTCATTAACTGATTTTCCGCTGAAACTTCAGTCCATGACCGATAATCTCAATGAAAATTTCAGAGGATTGCAAGACGTTGTTCAGCAAATATCAAAACAAACATTATCTCAATCCGAGGAGTCAACAAATCAAATGAAAAAGCAAGTTGAGGATATGAGTAAAATTTTAAGTGAACAAGTTGGTGGTTT
>CANHJY010000035.1 GCA_947461185.1 Flavobacteriales bacterium | reverse complement strand
TTTCAATTAGATCGTTAATACACTTTTGATGTAAGGCCTTATTTTTTACAATACCGCCTTTCCCAATATTTTCTTTTCCAACTTCAAATTGCGGTTTGACCAAAGCAATAATTAAGGCATTTTCTTTCAAAAAGGAATGAATAAAGGGAAAAACTTTGGACAAGGAAATAAATGACACATCAATAACGCATCCATCTATAGGTTCAGGAACGAGTTGTTGTGTCAATTCGCGAATATGTGTTTTTTCAAGATTTACTGTTCTTGGATCGTTTTTAATTTTAGGGTGCAGCTGATCCGTTCCGACATCCACGCAGTATATTTTTGCTGCATTTTTACTCAAGAGTACTTCCGTAAAACCACCTGTTGATGCTCCAATATCGAGAAATACTTTATGTTCAATACTTTCATTCCATGTGTCGATGGCTTGCAATAATTTAAGTGCGCCTCTTGATACCCAAGGTAATTCCTCAGCAACCAATTCGATTGTCGCATCAATAGGAATTTTTTTACCGGATTTATTGAGTAATTTGCCATTAACAATGACACCATCATTTTTGATAATTTCTTCAGCTCTTACCCTTGAACTCACAAGATTTCTAGCTAACAATATTTTGTCGAGGCGCTCCTCCATAATTATTTATCCTTTAGTACTAACCTTATGGTGTGTCTAGTTCTTTGCTCGAGCAAAACATCCTTTTTTTCAATTAATTGAGCTATTGTTGCCTCATTGTAATGTCTTATTGTTGCTAACTGCAAAGCTGAATTGTATTTAACATGATAATCATCCGCAAAAATGGATATGAATTCATTAACATTTACTTTTTTACTGTCTACCAATATTGAAAAGTCTAAGGCCGAATTTTGCATTAAATTCATCGTTACCTTGGCTTTTGTGAGTTTGTCAAAAATGTCACTTAAATTCTCTTCAACGATAAACGAAAAATCTTTAGTTGTAAAAGAGAACAAAACTTGATCTTTCTTTATTATAAATGAAGGTGTAAGATTGTCTTTTTCAGTTGATTGTTGGATAATTGTTCCTTCATCCTCCGGATTCAAGAAAGATTTTACATACAATGGAATATTTTTCTTTTGGAGTGGTTGAATTGTTTTAGGGTGAATAACGGATGCGCCATAGTATGAAAGTTCGATGGCTTCTTTGAATGAAATACTATCCAATTTCACTGTGTTGTTAAAATATTTTGGATCGGCATTCAACATACCTGGAACATCTTTCCAAATCGTTACACTTTCTGCGTTTGTACAATAAGCAAGTATGCCGGCGGTGTAATCTGATCCTTCTCTACCTAGGGTAGTGGTGAATCCTTCGGTAGTATGCCCAATAAAACCTTGAGTGATTAAAATATCATTATTATCAAATAATGGTAAAAAAGTTTGATTAATCAACTCCTCAGTTTTGTTCCAATCTACCTTTCCCTCTTGATATGTTGAATTTGTTCGGATCAATTTTCGCACATCTACCCATTTTGCTTTGTGTCCCTCTTCTTGAAGGTAAGCGGAAAGAATAAATGTCGACAATACCTCACCTAATGAAACGATTTGATCATACAGGAATGCCCTATTTTCTGGAATAGGTTCATCATACTTTTTTGCAATTAATTCAAGCGTTTCATCGATTTGGTGGTAAACTTTGAAATGTTTTTCAGCGAATAAATTACCTAATATATCAATGTGAAATTGGGTCAACTCCTCCAAATTAGTTTCGAATAAATTTTTATCCCGATTGACCAATGCTTGAACAATTTCTTCTAGCTTGTTAGTTGATTTACCCATGGCAGAAACCACCACGGTTAGTTTTTCCCCTGAAAATTTAGCTAATAGACTTGAAACATTTCGAACTGCAGTGCTGTCTTTAACGGATGCACCACCAAATTTAAAAACTTTCATAAGGCAAATTTATCAAATTCAAGTATTAAAAGTGATTGTGGTTTTTTGATTTATGAACTTCGGAAATTTAGCAATTCAAATGAAAATGCGGCTGATTTACGATAATTTATCGGTTAGAATACGCATTTCAATTACAGGAGAAATTTTTTCGTAAAGAATATTATAAACAGCTTCAACGATTGGTATTTCCACCTGAAACTTCTTATTAATTTCAATAATACACTTGGTTGCGTAGTATCCTTCTGCAATCATATTCATTTCCAATTGGGCTGTTTTTACAGAATAACCTTTGCCAATCATGAAACCAAATGTTCGATTTCGAGAAAATTGAGAATAAGCAGTTACTAATAAATCACCGAGATAAGCAGAAGTTTTAACATCACGGTGAATTGGACTTACCTCATCAATAAAGTTTTCACTTTCTTGGATTGCATTGGAGATAAGAACCGCTTGAAAATTATCCCCGTAACCTAATCCAGAGCAAATTCCAGAGGCTAAAGCATATACATTTTTTAAAACAGCTGAAAGTTCTGTTCCAATTAAATCATCCGAGGTTGTCGTTTTAATATATCTGCAAGAAAGCAAACTCGCCATTTTTTCTGCTATGCGATCCTCTTGGCTGGCAATTGTTAAATAGGAAAGCCTTTCTAGGGCAACTTCTTCGGCATGACAAGGCCCGCAAATAATTCCAATATTTTTGTATGGAGTTCCGAAGGTTTTATGAATGAATCGGGCAGGAATTGCATTGAATTCTGGCACAATTCCTTTTACAGCTGAAAAAATGATTTTGTCTTTTAATATCTCAGGGTTCAAATCTTTAAAAATCGACACTAAAAAAGCGGAGGGTGTTGCAATAATTATGATGTCAGATGGAACAAGTATAGCCTTCAAATCAGAACTAATATTGATTTTATTCACATCAAATTCCACAGACTGTAAATAATTTGGATTGTGTCGGTATTTCAAAATATGATCTACCGCTTCCTCATTTCTCATCCACCAATTGACTGATGATAAATTATTACATAAAATCTTCACAAGTGCGGTTGCCCAGCTTCCACCTCCAATTACAGCTACTTTTATATCGTCTTTCATGATTTTGACAAATTTATGGAAATATTAGCTGAATTATAGACTTATCACCATTTTACAGATTAAATGTGTCGATTTGTGCAAAGAATGCTTTTCAAAAAATAATTTCCAATGTGTTTAATTTGAATATTCTAAAAACTTTTTGTATGTTCGTCAAACAAAACAATACTATTACTTTCAAGTCCTTGAAAGTCAATATAAAACACTTTGTAGAATAGTCGAACGAGATGTTCTGCATAGTATGTAGTTTGCGTTAGAAACTATAGGTCTGAAAAATATGGCTGTCTTTAAGGCAGCCATTATTTTTTGTTAAAGTTGCTCCGTACTAAAGACCTTTGGAGTACTATTTTTTTTGATCTTTATGGGTTTAATTTTACTGTTTTTCCATAAATAGATGGCAACAGGTTCTATATTTCTGACGGTATTACTTTTTCTGTTTCCAAGTAAGTAAATCAAATATTTTTCTTTTTTGTTTGATTTTTTGTCAAATAACAGATAAGTCTCATTCAAAAATCCGGATTTACATAAATAATCCTCATGAGCATAAATGATTGTTCTGATACTATCCTGTTTAATTATTTCATAATTTGCTTCTTCAAAAATAAGATCTATACAATTTGGAATAGACCTACAAACCGAGGTAATTATTGAATCGTTATGTTTTTGATAGTCTACGATTTCATTAGACATACTTTCGTTATAAACATCGCCTAAGGCATATGCAAAGGTAAGATCATAGTTGTCAGCAACTTCTTGAAGGGCGTTGTTAAAGGAAAACGAATAAGGTCTACCTATCAAGTAATAAGTGGGTTTTTGCCCGTACAAAAATCCTGAAAATACTATACAAAGCGCAAAAAAGAAATGCTGCATTATTTCAATTCTTGTTTTTGAAATTTACGGATATAGCTTTCGTTTTCACCTATAATTTTTACAAAATATACTCCGTTCGCGTATGGGGAAACATCTATGCTATGATCAATACCCAGAAGCGATTCTTTTAATAAAATTCTACCACTAGCATCCATCAATTCTATTTCTTCTGCATTAATTCCATTCCACGAGATGTGTAAAATACTTTCAGTAGGGTTGGGATATACTAAAATATTCGCGTCATCGATTTCATTCAATTGGGTTTGGTCAATCACGAAACATTCTGACGTGCTGGAACATGAACCATTTGAAACAATTACAGCATACGAACCGGTAATCGCATTGGTGGTGTAACTCTGGTTGGTTGCTCCAGCAATTGGTGCATTGTTATTGTTGCAGTCAATCCATTGATATGATGCATTATTCGCCAATGCAGTCAAGGTTAGCCCGCTTTGAGAAACTTGATTAATAGGATAGGCGTTTACAACAACGTTAATAGATGTGTTTCCAGCGCACTGTCCATTTCCTGGCGTAAAGGTGTAGTTTGAAATGCCAACAGTCCCCGTCGTTATTTGGTTTGACCAAGTTCCGGTTATCCCATTGTTAGATGTGCTTGGTAGTGCACCGGCAGCATCATTTTGACAATATGGTCCATATGTATTGAATGTTGGTGTTATCAAATCTTGAACAGTAATTGAAAGACTTGTTACTGCTGCACACTGTCCAGCATTAGGTGTGAAATTATAAGTGAAGGTTCCTACCGTTGATGTTGAAATGTTGGTGTTCCAAACTCCAGCAATTCCATTAGATGAAGTACTAGGAAGATTTGGTGGAGTTGCATTTAAACACAATGGTGCAATTGGAGTAAATGTCGGCGTAATAGATGGGTTTATGGTTACTACAAGATTTAGTGGACTTGCGCACAAGCCGGAAGTTGGGGTAAATACGTAGGTTGTTGTACCTAAATTTACAGTGCTCAATGCACCATTCCAAGTACCAGTTATGTTATTGTTTGATGTAGTTGGAAGCGGACTAACCGCTTCATTTTGACAATATGTTGTGCTTGTTGCGAAAGTTGGCGTTGCTGGAGTGGTACATGTTATTGTGAAATTATTATCTGAAATATCGAAGAAAGTTTCGCTTGACGAAACAACCATCACTCTGCACGTTGTACTAGAAACAGAGGGAACAGTAATTACCTGTGTTCCATCATTGGCGGTACTTGAACTCAAAACTATAGGATAAGTCAATCCGCCATCTGTGGAAAGTAAAATTTTAACATTCGCACAATTGATAGGTGCGGCTGTTGTATTTGCGACGCTCCAGGTTACGGTTTGTGTGCTTCCAGATGCCCATGTGATACCCGTTGCAGTTGGATAAGTAACAACAAAAGGACCAGCGCTTGATACGGTTGTAACAGTAACGTCAGTATAATCATTGCAAGAACCGACAGCATGGTTGTCTTTAACGGTTAATCTGAAATCCATAACCCTCGCAACAGATGGAAGAACTTCCCATGTGAAAGGGCCGTTGCTAGCAAGAGATTGTAAATTAGGAAAGTACCGTGAAGGATTGGTCGTTGGGTCAAAACTTCTAAAGTTTGGTCCTCCTGTAGCAGTGGCAACTGGTGGTTGTGTTGAAGCTTCGTTATCCATTTGCTCCCATAGGTAAGTAAGCACATCTCCGTTAGGATCAGTTGCATTTCCAGTAAGGATGAAAGGTGTAGATTTAGGAACTGAAATATTTCCGCCGGTTGAAACGATGGTTGGTGCTGTATTGTTAAGTGCGGTAAGTACTTCGCATTGATGACCGTTGCTTAAAATTTCATTACTTATTTCTCCCAGGTTGTAACCATGAAAATAATCATCACTATTACTTTGAACATCTGGTGCGCAAATTCCTGCATATCCCATTATTGTACTAGCGCTACCAGGTTCACGTCTCGCGGCAGCTACGCTATTGCAATTGTTATTTTGGGTATGATTTCCTCCAAATTGATGTCCCATTTCATGCGCGACATAGTCGATATCGAAAGGATCTCCTATCGGAGCTGAACTACCTGTAACACCTCGCGCTTTTTGACCTCCTGTGCATACAACTCCCAACCCAGCTAATCCACCACTATTGGTTCCAAATACGTGACCAATATCGTAGTTAGCACTACCAATAACATTGTCACAAGTCGTTTGATTTTGATTAATCATGGTTCCGGGAGTACCATTAGTAAAAGGATCCGTTGAAGCATTCGTGTAGATTAAATTGTTGTTGTTTGGAACAATCACCATGGTAATGGCTATGTCCTTTTCATAAACACCATTTACACGATTCATTGTAGTGGCCTGTGCGGCTTGCGCCAATGCAGCGGTTCCTCCGTGAAAAGTTGTGTATTCAGCAGTTGCAGATAGCGCAAGACGATATGTTCGCAATTCACAAGTGCCAAAAACATTTTTTACAGTTGGTTGAGATTTAGTGCTTGAATCATCATTCGGGTTTTCAAAAAAGCAAGATTTGAGTTTATTGGTAATGAAATGATCTTTTTTATAAACGATGTAGTATTCTGTATTGCCAACAAAATATGGATCTATAAAAATGGTGCTTTCTCCTGGAATCATTATCATTCCATGAAGGCCTTGTGGTGTAATGTCCCATTTTCCAAACGCTCCTGAACCATCCATACCATAAGCATCATAAGTTCTGATTTCGTCGAATTTTGCATTCAAGTCTGGATGTAAAGTCTTGTTTCTTTTGACAGTATAATTTTTAGTGCTTCCATCTGAATGTGGCAATGAGATTTGTCCAATAAAACCGTTTATTTCTCCTTCTCTGTAGGTAACTCCTTCCAATTCGTTTTTCAAGGTTTGAATATCGAGTTTGAAGATTTTGAAATCACTGGCTTGAATTTGAATAGCCCCAGGTTCCGGCATTAATCTAAATTCAACTTGTTCAATATTGTAAGACACCAACTTAGTTTTCTGACCTATTAATTGCCCTGAATAGCCAATACTAAGAAGGCTTAACAAAACGTAAATATTGATTCTCATAGTTTTATTGATTTTAGATTTGAAAATTACGCATTATTCATTTATTCACATTTTTGATTTTCTTGTTTTTTTATTAAATATTGATTTTTGTCATAAAAAATACATTTTCAAGTCATTTTAATTGTACTTCTCCTTAACCAACTTTGATAAAAAAATAAAGTGATGGGAGTCAATGTAAAAAATATGTCAGTTTTGGAAAGGTTATTTGCAAATGCTGAATTTAATCGTTTCGGAATCATATGCGTTGTGTTAACCATTGTTGGTTGCCTTGGTGGAATTGTTGTTGGATTAGGCGCGATTGAGGAAACCTTTGCACTTATAGCCGTTGTGATTCCTACGATGATAACCTTAAGTATGCTTATCGCTGTGGCACCAATGAAATACTTGTTAATCTCAGCAACGGCGAATATTGCCATCGACCTGATTTTATTGGTGTATTACGTCCTTAATTGAATCAATTTTCAAGGAACGGGATTTCGATTATGAATGTTGTTCCTTCATTTTTTTTAGATTCGAAATAGATTGTTCCGTTAAAACTTTCAACGATTTGTTTTACCATTGCCAAACCTAGACCTGTACCATTAGTTTTGGTTGTGAAGTAAGGAACAAAAATGTTCTTTGTTTTTGCTTCAGCTATTCCGCATCCGTTGTCTTGAATGGATATTACATATTTTTGGTTTTCTGAAGCGGTCAGATTGATGGCTATTTGACCCTTGCGATCTTCAGGTATGGATTGAACAGCATTTGTAAGTAAATTATTGAAAACCCGGATTAACTGATCTTTATCGGCTAGGATAGGCGCCTTTTGAATGGTGTAATGAAATTCGAATTCTGCATTTCCGTTTTGTTTGAAAACCTCTAAAACAGACGCAATAACCCCTATTAAATCTAATTTTTCAATTTGTTGCTTAGGCATTTTAGCAAAATTTGAAAATTCATTAGCGATTTTTGTTAATGCATCAATTTGCTCAATCATTGAATTCGCAACTTTTTTAAGCATTTCAGCAGAAGACGGATTATTTGGATCATAAACCCTCAATAGATGCTGAATACTTAATTTCATTGGGGTAAGGGGGTTTTTTATTTCGTGAGCCACCTGTTTTGCCATTTCTCTCCATGCCGACTCCCTTTCATTTTGGGCAAGCTGAAGAGCAGCATTATCGAGTTCCTTTAATTTTTGATTGTAATTTTTTACCAATGCACCAATTTCGTCCTCTCTATCATATTCAATCGGTTGATTTTCACTTCCTAATTTTAAGCTGGAGAAACTATCTTGTATAAGGCGCAATGGTGCTGTTACCCATCTTGATATGATAATGGATATTATTATGGAAACCGCAAGTAGCAGCACAAAAACATTAATAATTGCAATTAGAAATAACTGAATCTGATTCTCGAAATCGTTTTGTTGAGCGAAATGTTGCAAGTTGACATAACCCAAATGCTTTTTGTTTTCATTGAATAATGGCTGATATGCTGAAGCATAGGACAGGTTACCAATCTTTTCATTGTGAATAAATTCGCTTTTGTTGCGAAATTTCATCGCGTGAAATGCGTCAGGATTCATCTGCTCACTAAGCAAACCGATATTAAATACTTTGGCTCTAGAACTTCCAAGCAAAATACCCTGCTGATCGTAAAGATTAATATCTGTAAAAAAAACTTTGGAAAACTTTTGTAACAGGTATTCAATCAAATTTCCATTTGATTCTATAGAAAGGCGTCGTTCTGAGCCTAATTTACTTTTTACTTCGGTAACAACAGAAGCTAATTTTTCTTTGATTAGTACATCTTTATACGAACTATATTGTTGACTAACAAAAAGACCGCTGCCCCAACCAAACGTGATTAATGAAAAAATAATTATTCCAACAAAAACCAATTGAATTTTGAATGCAAGCGTTAAAGTTTTTCGCTGGAAAAGCTTTTTGTTAAATTGAATAGCAAATGGAACTAATAAAAAACAATACAAACAAAATAAATAAGCAAAAGAGGTAATGAATTCTTTCCAGCCCAACTCAGGATTAGATAATACGATGATGTCTCCATTTTTTTCTTTGTAAACGAAATGCGAATAACCACCATTAGATGCAATCTCTTGATTTTTATCTGTCCATTTAAATACCTCCGTGTCAACCAGTGGATAGTTGAAATTGCCATAGTTTTTTATCAATCGTTTGTTATGATAGGTTGCAAGAGAATATTTTTCAAGCGACTGAAAAACTTGAGCTTTTTCTGGAATCAGTAATCTTGGAAATCCAATTTCCTCTGGTAATTTTTTAGATTTGAAAGTTGCAAATAAGTAGCCTTTATAATCCATCGTGGAGTCCTTTACTTCCAATGGATGTTTTAAAATATAATTTAATTGCCCAGTATTATCTGCAATGAAATAAATACTTGAGTCTATTCGGCAAGGCTTACCATGATAATCAATTACAAAATTCAAGAATCGGAACATGTTTTTTTGATTGTCGTCACCTAAAATCAAGGAAGCTCCTGTTGTATCGAATAAGTGGAATCCCATTTCGTAGCGATCCGAAAAGGCCTTAAATATTCTATTTTCTACTCCATTCTCAAACTCCGAATGACCCATATTCCTTGGGGATGTCAAGTAGCGCCTGAGTGATTTATCTTGATTAATTTTATTATAATAATTTGACAACTCTTTTTCCAATTGTAAATCTTGATCAGTTGCCAATAGTTGTGCGAGATTTTTCTTTTCTAATACATCCTTTTCCTTAATATAATCTGTTAGCATGATGTTAGTAATCAAGGAGAAGAAAACAACATACAGTAATCCATTACCTATAGTATTGCTTTTGTCAAAATTGTTTGGAGTTATAAGAAGTAAAATGAAAGTTAGGGTAGGAAATG
This sequence comes from Flavobacteriales bacterium, assembly GCA_947461185.1. Taxonomy (GTDB): domain Bacteria; phylum Bacteroidota; class Bacteroidia; order Flavobacteriales_D; family Crocinitomicaceae; genus M0103. The sequence goes on along the minus strand of CANHJY010000035.1, from coordinate 2,164 downwards.
AGTAATAAAATGACCATTCATCGGACTGAAGAAGATGAATTGCGAAATGAATAGCCGCAGTGCCTAGAATTAAAATGATGATTCGTTTGTTTTGCCAATCTGTTGCTTTCAGATAATAGAGGGTCAATGTAACCCATGTGTAAAATGAAAATAGGAAAAATCCTATTGTAAGAAGCGCTAAAAATGAATAGCTGTTAAGAGAAAATAATTGATCTAGTGATAAGGGAATACTTGAGTCAAGAATGAGTGATTTAAAAATCAAGATAAGCCCATCCCAAAATAAAAATGTTAAGGGGATTAATGAAATGGGCACGATCCAGTCATATTTGAATTTAGGAAAATTTCTAATGAAATCCCGAATTACAAATGTGAGATACAAGAGCAAGAAGCAATTAATAAGAAGTTCTAAAAAGTTATTGAATCCATAGGAGAAATGATATAATCTTTCTTCTATTATAGGTAAACCCTCCAAGTAATTGGTCCATTCAAACGAGATGGATATTAAACGGAGACCAATAACTGTGCATGGCAAAATCCATTTGAATCGCGTAGGCAAATTTTTACCCAAGCTATATAAAACAAAAAGCCATGATATTATTGAAATTATGAAGATTAGAGAATAAATTAGCGCGTTGGTATCACTTATTTTTTGAATGTTGTCAGGAAGAATTGAAAATAAATATGCGCCTTTCTTGTCGTATATATTGTATTCATTTTCTTCATCCAGTGAAATACTGGCATCAAATGGAACATCAAAAGTTTTCGAAAAAGAATTGTTGAGTTCCTTGTTTTCATATTCGTATTCGTGCTTTATCAGAAATGAAGCACAAATCAAATAATCCTGATGATTTACATATTTGGAGTAATACCAGCCATTTTGTAAGTGCAAAATACCTTCAGCCGGAAAATGTATATCAGCAAATCGATTTATTGGTACTTGGTTCGTGCTCCAATAAACGAGTGAATCATTTTTGAAAATATGGACGTAAAACTGAAAATTATTATCCTCTTTTTGCCAGAATCCATTGATAGATCCTTTCGTAAAAAGTGCTTTTTGATCAGTTAAAAATTCTTGTAACTGGTTTTGTTTTTCTTGGAACTGCTCTTCAAATTTCTTGGTATGACCCGAATAATCCTTCGAAAAGATTACATAATGGGCAAGGATTAAAGCCAAAGAGGCAAAGCAAGCAAAAAGTAGGTTTTTATTTTTACGAATGAATGGCATGTATCATTTTAAATTACCATTTTTCCATGAAGCTCGTACATCAAACGTTCGAATTCTTCATCCGCCCTGTGGTCATTGTGAAATCTGAAGTTGGCCAAATGTTCGTATGGCAGCAGATAATTTTCATAACATGGTGCAACATGGTTTTCCCATTGATAAATAATCGCCTCTCTTGTATATCCTCTTGTTTCTTGATCCCTGTATAACCTTCTGTCTAATTGCACTGCCGGATCTACATCCATGAAGATGGAAAAATCAATCAAGGAATGCACCTCTTGATAGTGAAATAAAAACAAACCCTCAACTATAATTAGTGATGATGACTCAATGGTTAAAAGTACATTTTTGTCCGGAGGGGCATTGAAATGGTATTCTTTCACTTCAATAGGGTTTCCTGAAGCAAGATCATTTAAATCTGACACCAATTGCTCTTTGTGAAGCGCAGTTGGTAAATCAAAATTGTATGCGCCATTCGCATCTTTTTGCTGCATTTGAATGGGGTGGTAATAATTATCCATCGAGAAAATTGCGGGCTTATGATGCTCCAATTCATTAGCAATCCGCTTCAATAAGGTCGTTTTTCCCGAACCACTTCCACCACAAATTCCGATTATCATATTGACTTGAAAAAGAAAACGTTCAAATATAACCATTAATCGTTTGGAACAAAAAAAGCATGCGATTGAATATTTTTTGACACCATTTTTCTTTCCAGTTTGGCAATCTTTTTAGTAATTTTCCCGTCTGTATTTAAACATGTGAATTCAATTCAATTATCGCCAGAAATTGTCATACTTAAAATTATAAAATGAAAAGATTAGGATTACTCTTTGCGCTTTTTGCTTTTACTTTTTCTTCATTCTGCCAACAAGGTTTGGGTGGTGCTCCAAAAAGTGTAAAACATACGGTTGATTTTAAAAACATTTGGACAGTAAACTT
>CANHJY010000034.1 GCA_947461185.1 Flavobacteriales bacterium | reverse complement strand
GTTCAAGAGATTCTGTTTGTTCTAATAAGGTGGGCTCAAGTTGTGTTATTTCTTTGATGACGTCCGTTCTAAATCCGTAAAGTCCGATATGTCGCAAAAAAGGATAAAAAGTGAGCGCATCCTCCCTCAGATTAGCAGCATTAGGAACAGCGCTTCTGCTGAAATAGATTGCCTTATTATTGTTATCTAGTACTACTTTAATACGATTGGGATTTTGAAGGTCATCCAAAGTTATTTTCCTTGATGCAAGGGTAGCAATCTTTACCTCATCCGAATTAAAAGCATCTATTAATTGATTCAACTGTCTATAATCAACAAGCGGTTCATCACCTTGGATATTTATAACTACATCAGCATTTTGCAATTGATTCACCACCTCTGCACAACGATCCGTTCCTGTTTGGTGGGTTGTAGCGGTCATAACAACTTGTCCACCGAATCGTTTCACCTCGTTATAAATTCTTTCATCATCTGTAGCAACAATCAATTCCGAAATTAAATCCGATTTACTTGCACCTTCATAAACGCGCTGAATCATCGACTTACCCTTCAAATCAATGAGCGGTTTTCCTGGAAAACGACTTGAAGCAAAACGAGCGGGAATAATTCCAACAACGTGCATTAAAACTTCATTTGAATTTGCGCTAAAAACATTCTTGGCGCTTGAACATCACCAGGACGAGTAGTAACTTCAACGTTAAATAAATTATTTACCATTAATCCAATCCGATAATTTTCATTCAATTTATATCCCAAACGCACATCAAATACTAAATTCCCTTTGTTGTAAATTTGGCGATAGCTCTCTAATCCTGGGAGAATATAAGTTGAACCTGCTATTGGCTTTTCAAAGACACGATCAATATTGGTCATGAACGAGTTATATCGTGAGGAAAACCCAAAACTAAACGCTTTGTAATTACATTCCACATCAGCTTTTGCCAAATGTTTGAAGCGATATTTAAGCATATTTGAACTGGTATCAGAAAAAGACATCAGATATTGAGAATTATCATTCAAAGTTATAGGGTTCATATAAGTATAACCTATCAATGTAATTACTTCCACCGGACCTAACTTACCCATACTGTTAAATGAAAATTCAACACCTGAAATTCTAGCAGCCTCCGCATTTTGGGCTTTAAACCCTACCCAAGAAAAAATATTTTGAGGCGTTAATACAACACTATCAGGATTAAATACTCCAAATGAAAACTCCATCATATTGCTATACTGGTTAATAAATCCTGCAATATCAATGATCCCTTTCCATTCACCCATTTTCACAACTTGCTTGACCCCTATTTCAGCAGCCCATCCTTTCTCTGGACGCAAATCAGGATTAGGGAAAATATTCAATGCACCCACGCTGGTTTGCGTATATCGCTCTGCGACTGATGGATATCGAATCCCTTGTCCGATTGAAGCTCTTAAATGGGTATACTTAAATAATTCATAATGCATTCCTGCTCTAAAAACCGGATATACAGGGAGTTTAATGCGGTCAGAACTGTCTTTTCCAATAAAAAAATCAGAATCCCCTGTTTTACCGTCCATTATAAAATGTTCTATCCGAACACCAGCTGACAAATCCAATTTACCTATTTTGTGTTCGTATTGTCCATACATTGAAGCGTTATTGGATAAATGATCGCCAAAAAGTTGTGATTTTACCGTATTATAAATATTCGAAAGACCACTCGTTAAAGTAATCCCATTTTTATATTTTCTTTGAAATTGATAATCGGCAAAATATACTGTAGCTCCATTACTTTGCGAAGTGTTCGTAAGGTTTGTATTTTGAGCAAAGTAAACACGTGTTTTAAAATTGTGGACATTTCCTTTATTATCCACATACTTTAGGTACGGGTCAATAAATAACCGTTGACCTCGATTGTAAGTCACGGTTGACGACTCCAAAGAAGTATCTGCTCCACCAGAAGGCTGATACGCAAAAGTATCGCTTTGCCAGATTAAGAAATTTCCGGTTTTCTGAATTTGATAGTTGTAACTGATTCCTGCTTTTAAACGCTTCCAACTTTCTGGTCTGAGATAAAATGTTCCACTAACCCTAGCGCGGTATTCAGGCTCACCCTCCCTGTACCCATCGTTATGAAATCCTGTGGTGGAAATGGTATAGCCCAAATTCTTATGCATTTTAGAATGATAGGCTTCTACTTGCTGTTGCATGGGATTGACCTTCCCAGCTTCTTTCCACCAATTCAAAGTTGACCTTTTGGCATTGTCATAAATTCCATATTGTACTTTAACCTTGGTCTCAGGAACCAAACCAGGTTCTTTTTCAGACAAAGAAATAACACCATTCAAAGCCCCACTTCCATACAAAACAGATGATGCTCCTTTCATGATTTCAATTTGCGAAGCCTGTTCCATTGGTATTGCATTCCATTGCGTATCGCCTGCATAACCAGATAACAAAGGCATTCCATTCCAAAGTAAAAGCACACGACTTCCTGTTCCATATGCGAAACCTGAACCTCCGCGAATACTAACTTGACCATCCATCGTAAATACCCCTGGACTTTGGTCAACGGCTTGTTCCAAGTCAGTTATTCCCTTATTATCGATTAATGTAGGCTTAATAATTTCCATTGAAATAGGAACCTCTTCAATTTCCTGTTCTCTTTTTCCAGCAGAGACAACAACTGTAGACATTGATTTTACAGGTGGAACCATTAAAATGGTAATTAATCCGGATTGTTTAATTACAGTGGTATCATTTGCAAATTGAACTGCAGTGGTAATTATCGTTAAAGGAAAAGCATTCTTAGTAAAATTAAATTTGCCATCCGTCCCAGTAATAGCTTTTTGACCATCTGATGCAATAATTTTAGCTCCAACAATGGGTAGATTGTTTTCTTTCTGAAGAACCGTTCCATCAACCTGAGAAAACGTAATAAATGGAACCAACAAAAGTGAGACAATAAGTATTTTCATGGTTTAAATTCTAGCACAGCTGTCGAAAATACCAAAATTAGTTGAATTGACCTTTCTGAAATTAAATTTTATATTGAAGCTGCAACATGAATGTTCGTGGAGCTTGAATATCAGCAGGTCTGCTTACATATTCAGCATTGAGAATATTGTTCACAATAAAACCAAGACGAAGTGAATCCTTAACATTAAATCCAACTCTTGCGTCGAAAACCAAACTACCTTGATCATATTTTTCACGGTATTCTCGTAAACCAGGTAATACATAAAGTACCTCATTCGTAGGATTTAAATCTTCCAGAAAAACCCGGTCAATGTTCTTCATAAAACTATTATACCTGCATGAAATCCCAGCACTGTACTTTTTATAATTCACCTCAATATCTGCTTTAGCCAAATGTCGAAAACGGTATTTTAGCATATTGGTTGTTGTGTCAGAGAACATTAAAACATAATCTTTATTCGTGTTCAAACTTATCGGATTCATATAGGTATAACCGACTAAAGAAATAACCTCAACTTCCTTTATTTTTCCTGCACTATTGAACGAAAACTCTACTCCGGTAATTCTTGCTCTTTCTGCATTTTTTGCTTTAAATCCAACCCAATCTGTAAGATTAGCGGGTGTAACTACAACAGAATCTGGGTTATATACCCCGAATGTATACTCAATCATATTGCTGTATTGATTGATAAAGCCAGCTATATCAGCATAACCTTTCCATTCGCCCATTTTCACAATTTGTTTGAATCCTATTTCAGCAGCCCACCCAATTTCAGGTTTCAAATCGGGATTTGGAAAAATAATTACACCACCATTTGATGTCGCAGCATATCTTTCTGCAATAGAAGGAAAACGAATTCCTTGTCCAAATGACGCTCTCAAATGGCTCGCTTTAGTTAATTCATAATGGATACCGCTTCTAAAAATCGGATATATTGGTAATACCGAAGAAGAATCTTTGTTGAGGTAAAAGTAAGAATCTCCCTGTTTCCCATCCAATTCAAAATATTCCAAACGGGTACCTAATGAAATATCCCATTTATCTTTTTTCCATTCAAACTGACCATATAAGGCAGCATTGTTTGCATTATGGTTTCCGAAAGGGCCGCTTAATATTTTATTATGATTGAATGTTGAACCAACAGATAAAGTTGACCCTTCTTTCCATTGCTTCTGAAATTGATAATTAGCGTAATACATTTCTGCTTTGGAAGAAGCGTATATATTTGTTAGGTCACCGGTAGAAACTAGATAATACCTTGTTTTCAGTTCATGCTTATTGTTATTGTTGTCGAAGTACTTTAGATAGGGGTCTACATTTAAACGTAGAGACTTCTGATAGGATAGCGTAGAGCCAGGCCCCATCGGATCCATACCACCTTGGGCTATATAGCCTAATGAGTCACTCTCCCATAAAATAAAAGCCCCGGTATATTGGTATTGTGCATTAAAAAAAGCACCCAATTTCAGACGATCTAATTTAGCCGGACGATAGTAAAACGAACCTCCCAATCTAGCCCTGTTTTCCAACTCCCCTTTTCTATATCCATCACTTTTATATCCATTCACGGAAAGTGTATATCCAATTTGTTTGTACGATTTTCCATAAAAAACATCTGCCGTGTAAAACATAGGATTTACTGTCCACCATTTCAAACTCTCTCTTCGCGGATTCCCATAAACGCCACACATTGCTTTTGCGCTAAGTTCTCCGTCTTTACTAGGGTCTTTTTCCGTTAAGGAAATAGTCCCATTCAATGCACCACTTCCGTAAAGCACGGATGACGCCCCTTTGACGACCTCTATTTGTGAAGCGTTTTCCATTGGTATAGAATTCCATTTCACATCACCTACATCAGGAGAGGTCATTGGTATTCCATTCCAAAGTAAAAGTACACGACTTCCAGCACCATAAGAATAACCGCCACCTCCGCGAATACTCACTTGCCCATCCATTGCATAAACTCCAGGACTTTGATCAACAGCCTGCTCTAGATCTGTAATGCCCTTATTATTAATTAATTGAGGTTTAATAATTTCAAGGGAAATACTCACTTCTTCCACTTTTTGTTGACGTCTTCCTGCAGAAACGACAACCGCGTCAAAAGTTTTGGTGTTGGATTCCAATAATATTTTTATCGGATTAGCATTACTTAACACAATCGTATCAGAAAGAAACAATTCCTTAACAACTATCAAAGTGCATGGAAATATTGTTCTATTCAAAAAGAATTTCCCTTGTCCATCCGTAACTGCCTCTTTTTTCTGATCTACATAAATTGTTGCGCCTTCTATTGGGCTCGCATTTTCCATACTCACGACTTGACCTTCAATTTGGGCACCAACTGAAAAAGTGATGAGAATTGCAATCAAACTAACTAAGTGTTTCATCAAGTATTTTGCTGATTAATAGCTTAACAAATTTATAATATTAATCCTCATTTTGAACTTTTTCAACGAAGTTAACCGATATAAAAGGCTTAAATTTTAACAAAATTGTTTAAATTGTATAGGGAATGGATACAGTGCAGGATAAATCATTACAATATAAAATCGCATTAAGTTTTTTAAATGGATTTGGAAATAAAAAAATTTCGAACTTGCTTAATCATTTCGATGACCCTGAAGCGATATTCAAAGAATCGTTGCGTTCGATTTATCAAAAAACTGGAATTAACAAACAATTCCTTCAAAGAATGCAGCGTGATGAAGCTTTAGAAAAGGCTGCGGAACAATTGAAGTGGATTGGTAAAAAAGGTATTCAAACGCACTTTTATCTTGATTCCAATTATCCACGTCGTTTGAGAAATTGTGAGGATGCACCGATCATGTTATACTCTCAAGGAAATTTTAATTTGAATCCTTCATTTACTATTGCAATTGTTGGAACCCGCTCTGCAACTGCATACGGGAAAGAAATTTGTGAAAAATTAATTAGTGATGTCGGTTCAGACGCTGTTCAAATAATTAGTGGTTTAGCATATGGCATCGACATTATTGCGCATCAAACATCTATTGATAAAAACATCGAAACGGTGGCAGTTATGGGAAATGGAATGCATCGAATTTATCCAAATATCCATTCTTCTGTTGCAAAAAAAATGATTGAAAAAGGAGGATTAATTACTGAATTTCCTTTTTACGCAAAACCAGACCGTGAGAATTTTCCGAAAAGAAATAGAATTGTAGCAGGAATGGCTGATGCTGTTATTGTTATAGAAAGTAAAAAAAAAGGAGGGTCTCTTATTACAGCGGAATTGGCAAATGACTACAATAAAGATGTTTTTGCTTATCCTGGGAATGTAGACCAAGAGACATCTGAAGGTTGTAATTTGCTTATCGCCATGAACAAAGCTCACCTTATTACTTCTGGAAGAGATTTTTTAAATATTATGGGTTGGCAAAATCTCATTACCAAATCAAATCAAGTCACGATTAATTTTGAACTTACCGTTGAAGAACAGGAGGTTTTTACTGTCATCAAGCAGATGAAAAAGGAAAACATTGATGTTTTAGCCTATAAAACGAAGATTAGCATTGCCAACTTAGCTGCTATATTATTAAATCTGGAAATTAAAGGTCTCGTAAAAAAAATAGGGGGAAACACTTTCAGTTTGAACTAAAAACATTACCCCCTAAAAATTATTGATAATCAAACTATCGCTCGAATTGAACTCCAGCTTTTAAAAATCTTCTATTGTCAATTACATCAGCTTTCTCTCTAAGGGCAATAAAAGTTTCATTTCTTGCATTCGATCTTAAACTAGCCAACATTTGCTTGCGCTCATTTTCATAATTGGCAACTGCAGGAGCTTTAACGGTTTTATCTATTCTTATGACATAAACACCAAAGTCTCCAACCAATGGCAAGGTTCGCTGACCATCTTTGAGCCCTGAAAACAAAGCACCAATAATATTTTGTTCAGGACCAACTCCATTAATCTGACCTGATGAGAAATTAACTTCTGCGTTCATTACTTGAAGTCCCATTCCAGTGGCTAAACCATTGAGATCACCATATTTTGCCATTTGAGCTTTCAATCTTTCCGCTTTCTTCTCCTTGATTAATTCTTCCTTCATCTTCGCTTCAACATCCTCGAAATTCGGAATTCCTTTTCGACGAATAGAAGAAACAATGGCAATAATATATTTGTCCTTGTCCTTAATTGGTGATGAACTTAAATCACCCACCATAGCACCTTCACCGAAGGCTAATGTCAATAATTTATCTTCTGCCATAGATGTATTAAATCCGTATATCTTTGGATTTTTCTCATCGATACTCGTCATTTTCACATCGTATCCAGCTTTTTTCGCTAAGGTGTCGAATAATGATAGCTTTTTAGAAATTGATTCGGCTGCAACTATTTTAGGTTCAATATTGTAAATCAAGTCATAAACTTGGGTCTCAACATTATCCTTTGTTTCAGCGCTCGCTTTAAACGATTTTTGAATGGAAGCCAAAACTGGAAACTTGGTGTCATCTCGCTCTAAAACCTCAATGATATGAATACCAAACATCGTCTTTACAGTTCCTATTGTTCCTATCGGTTTTGTTGCACAAAATTCACCGAACTCAGCCACCATTTGGGCTTCAAGGAAATTATCAATGAGCCCCCCCTGTGGAACTGAACCTTTGTCATCACTATATTTCTTTACAAATTCTTCGAAATTCGTTTTGTTGATTAGCGGCAGCAAGCTATCGGCCATTTTTTGTTTTTTATCAACCACTTTCTTATCTGCACCTTGTTCGGTTTGAAGAAGAATATGTCGAGCTTTCAAACGAGTTGGTGTAAAACCAATAACCTTGGATACAGTAATATTTGTACCATTGTCATATGGTCCAACAATTTGTCCTATTGTAGCAGACTGAAATGTTGCATCCAGATACTGCGGATAACGATTTTGAACACTTTGCTCCTTTTCATTTCCGATAGGAACTGCGGTAGCTAATTTTGACGAAGAATAGAATTTCACATCACTATTTTGCATAACAAATAACGAATCATTTGTTGATGTACTGAAACCTTTAATGATATCTTGCAATGAGTTATTGAATATATTGGAATCAGATTTCGAAGGTTTTACTTGCACATCAAAATATTTAATATCGCGAACATTTTCGCGCACTTCAAATTTTTTGTCAGCTTTGTGCTCTTCATAATAAGCTCTGACATCATCGTCACTCACCTTAATTTCTGCATCCGGTATTTGATCAAATCTTTTCACTACAAAACTTATATTTTTAACCTCTTTTTGACCAAAATATTCATCTTCGGCTTCTAATTTGGTAACATAAATGCCTTGTGCAACAATATTGTAGTATTTTTCTTTTTTTCTATCTTCTATCAAACTCTTTTTGTAATCTTGCCAGTCAGCTTGTGCCTTTGGATCTTCTGAACTTTCCATTTCGGAGATTCTTTTTCTCAATAAATTCGGATTAAATTTACCGGTCACTGAATCAGTAAAGCTTTGAGCAAGTTGAGGTAGCGGAGAAAATCCAGATTTTTCATCACCATATAAGTAAGCTTCAAATTCCTCATCATCAACATCTATTCCTAGTGCTTCGAACTCACTTTCTAAAACGGTGTTTTCGACAATGTAATTCCATGCTTTATCGGATGAAGCTTCTTGATCTTCAGGAGTATAGGGTTTACCACTTTGCTGAAGTTGCATTTGATCCATTTGTTCAAACTTCTTTGTCGCCTCTTCGTATTTGGCATAATCAACCTTCTCACCACGCACGGTTCCATAACCATATTGATCCTCATTTGGCCCTGTCATTTTTTGCCAATCTCCCAATATAAATGCCATTAAAGCTAAACCAACTATGATAACAATAAGCGCTGATTTTTCTCTGATTTTACCAATAATTGCCATAATCTTTTAATTTTTAGGACTGCGAATATAATGAGTTCCTTTGATTTATAAAAATATTTAAGTGCTAATGCTAACAACGATACAAATAGATGTTTTAAGTTTGATAAAAAAGTGGATTTATTGAAAAACTACCATTGCTTAAAAAATTCATTAATAAATCAGTAAAATTGAAATCGCTTGCATAAGAACTGAAATCACAAGATTTAGTATTTTTGTTTTCTTAAAATTCGAAATGAGTTCCATTGATTTCAAACAACTTCGTTACCATAGAGCCTATTTAAGAATGGCCGCTTCTTGGTCGGAGCTTTCACATTGTAACCGTAAAAAGGTCGGGGCAATTATTGTGAAAGATGAAATGATAATTTCTGATGGCTACAATGGTACTCCAAGTGGTTTTGAAAATTGTTGCGAAGATGAAAATGGAAATACACAATGGTATGTTCTTCACGCTGAAGCCAATGCCATTTTGAAAGTTGCCAAATCAACCAATAATTGCAAAGGCGCAACGCTCTATTTAACATTGTCTCCATGTAAAGATTGCAGTAAATTGGTTCTTCAAGCTGGAATATCTCTAGTAGTTTTTAAGGATGCATATAAAGACACTGAAGGAATTGATTTTTTAAAAAGCGCTGGTGTTGATGTAATTCAAATTGAAAACTTGAATGATGGAGAATAGATTTAAATACGCCTATCTAATTCCGCTAGTACTTGCAATTATGCTTGCTTCTGGGACTTGGTTGGGATATAAAATAGCAACAAATGGTTCAGATATATCTGTAACTTATGGAAATGCCAAATTCCAAAAACTAATGGAAATTTTGGATATTCTGGATAAAAAATACGTCGACACCGTTAAAGCCGAAGATTTATTTGAGGCGTCAATTGCTGACATGCTCATGCAATTGGATCCGCACAGCACGTATATAGCTGCTAAAGATCTTTCAAAAATGACAGAATCTATTGAAGGTAAATTTGGTGGTATTGGTATTCGGTTTTTTCTTTTCAGGGATACAATATGTGTTACCAATGTTATTGGTGGCTCTCCTTCCGAAGCTGTTGGTATAAAGGCTGGAGACAAAATCATCAAAGTAAATGGGCAAAAGGTAGCCGGCATAAAGATTACTAATGATAGTGTAATGTCACTTCTTAAAGGCCCTGAATTTACCTACGTCGACCTTACCATTAAAAGAAAAAATAAAATTTTTACCTTAAAAGTTCAAAGGGGTACGATCCCAATTGAAACGATTTCTGCCGCTTTTATGTTAAATCCAACAACAGGGTATATTAAAATTGATCAATTCTCGGTTTTTACGGGTCAAGAATTTAAGCAAGCTGCAAATCTCTTAAAACTTAAAGGGATGCAAAAGCTGGTTATGGATCTCCGAGATAACGGAGGTGGTGTATTGCAGGCCGCAATAGAGGTTGCAGACGAATTTCTTCCGAATAAAACCCCGCTCTTAAAAACCAAAGGTAAAAGTATGCCTGAGGAAATATACCTTGCAACTCACTCCGGTGCACTCGAGTCAATGCCATTAACAATTTTAATCAATTCCAATTCAGCCTCCGCTAGTGAGATTCTTGCGGGAGCAATACAAGATAATGATCGCGGAACCATCGTTGGAAGGCGCTCTTTTGGAAAAGGGCTAGTACAAGAAGATATTCAACTTCGTGACGGAAGCAACTTACGTTTAACAATTGCAAGATATTACACCCCTACAGGTCGTTGCATTCAAAAACCATACAATAAAGGTTATGAAGAGTATTATGAAAATTACCTCGAAGGACTAGAAAATGGTGAATTGTTTGCACCTGACAGCAGCGTATTCAATGACTCGCTCAAATACAAAACGCCAAAAGGGAAAATAGTATACGGAGGCGGAGGAATTATGCCAGATATTTTTGTGCCTTTAGACACTTCTGGAATGAGTAATTACTACAAAGAACTGCGCTACTTAGGTGTATTTAATGCTTATGCATTTGACTATGTGTATAATAAAAATCATACATGGGCGAGCTTAGATCAATTCAATAAATCCTTTTCTTATTCAGAAGCCATTTTAAATGATTTTTGTTCATTTTCTCAAAAGGAATTCAGTATCCCAATTGAAAAAATTAAGAGTTCAAAAAGCAAAAATCTTTTTATGCAAACCCTGAAAGCAGAAATTGCCCGCCAAATTTGGTTAGAAGTAGGTTACTTTACTATAATGAATGTATATGATACTGAAGTCCAACAGGCGCTTAAAGTTTTGCGTTAATACGACTTTGTTTTCATTCTTAGCATCTCACATAAATCAAATAAGTTCCCGTGACTTTTAATCATTGCTAATCCGTTTGATTAGACAAAACAATTAGTTGTTTATCTCCTTTTGGTTTGTAACTAAATCCTATTCACTGCGTTATCTTCGCTTTGAAATTATATAGGTGTTGCTATGAAAACTAGAATATGGATTTGTCTACTTTTTATGAGTTGCTCTGTTTGGGGACAACCAGAAATCTCTAAAAAGTTTCTTGATCAAATTAATCTCGTGAGGATTGCATCACCAAATTCGTACATGTTCAAATATGAAGTAAGTAATTTTGCTTATAAGGAAATGATGTATCATGCAGCCCAAAAAGACAGCAGTATTTATTATCAAATGCTTCCCGATACCACCGTTTGGAGAACACCTTTGGGGTTCAACGAAAAATATGTAGAATACTATTTTCAACATCCTGCTTATCGCGATTATCCTGTTGTAGGCGTTTCATATGAACAAGCTCAACTGTATTGCGACATGTTAACGGATATATTCAACACGAAAATACTTTCAAATAATGCTGAATTGGAGGAAGTCGTGTTCCGTTTACCTTCCGAAAAAGAATGGGAAGATGCAGCTCGCGCGGGACACCCAAATGCAATTTACCCATGGAATGAAACCTACTTGAGAAACCCAAAAACTGGTGATATTATTGCTAACTTCATTCGTGGCCATGGTGATGTAATGGGCATTGCCGGCAATTTAAACGATGGCGCAGATGTTACGGCTCCTGTAGAATCTTATTGGCCAAATGATTTCGGGTTATACAACATGTCAGGTAATGTCTCGGAAATGGTCGCAGAAAAAGGTATTGCTAAAGGTGGAGGATGGATTCATGGCGCATTAAATTTAATTATTGATAGCGCCAATACATTCGATTCCCCGCAACCTTGGCTTGGCTTTCGCTACGT
>CANHJY010000033.1 GCA_947461185.1 Flavobacteriales bacterium | reverse complement strand
TGGTGTTAACGAAAAATTTACTGAGGTATTTAATTATAATAGTTCATCTCAGCTAACAACATCAGGAAGAGAAATAAAAAGATTTGGTGATACTGATTACTTTAAATTGCTCATTGAAAATGGTTCAGCTTTAATTTCCAAAGACTGCGAAAATGATGATATCCTGGGACAATTCTATCAACAATATTATGCGACAAAAAGAATTAATGCCCTGATTAAAATGCCAATTCGTATAAGTGCTGAACTCTATGGTTTTATATCGATTGAGCATATCGGAGAATCAAGAGTTTGGCAGGAAAGTGAAATAAATTTCATTCAATCTATAGCAAATGCTTCTGCATTGGTGATTGAAAACGCAAAAAAAGAGGAGGCGCAAAAAGTTTTGGAAGGCAAAGCACAATTCCAAAATCTATTGATGGAAATTTCGAACAAATATATTAACCTTTCCAATGATAAAGTAAATGAAACCATCCATCAATCACTGCAAGATATTGGTCTATATGTCGGCATGGATAGGGTTTATATTTTTGAATACGACTTTGTTAAAGAAATAGCAAATTGCACATTTGAATGGTGCAGAAAAGGTGTTAGCTCTCAAAAATTGGTTCGTCAAAACATTACTTTAGACAGTATTCCGTTATGGGTCAACCCTCACAGGAAAGGAAAAATATTTCAAATAGATGATACAAGTAAAATAATTGATATTGAACTTAAATCGAAATTAGAATCAAGAGATGTAAAAAGTTTAATTGCCATTCCCTTAATGAATGGAAAAGACTGTCTAGGTTTTGTTGGTTTTAATGCTGTTTCATCTGTTAAGCTCATCAATGGTGACGAACAATCACTTTTAGAATTGTACGCACAAATGCTCGTTAACGTTAATGTAAGAGCACGTTATATAAAACAAATTGAGCTATCCAAACAAGAAATTGAGCGCATAAATGAAAATTTGGAGCAACGCGTTATTGAACAAACACAAAAGAATGTCACCTTGGCTAAAACGCTTTCCGATCAAGAAAAGCTAGTAACATTAGGTGAAATCTCTTCTGGAATTGCACACGATTTAAATACGCCATTAGGTGCCATTAAAAGTGGGGCTGAAAGTATCAGATATACGCTAGAAAATCTTTTTAAAGAAACTATCAATAGTTGCAGTGAACATCAAATAAATGTTGCATGTGAAAGAGCTGTCACTATTGAATCTGAGTTATTTATTGGAGGCCTTCAATTTTTAAAAGAAACAAAATCATTTGAAAAATTCCTTGAAGAAAGCTACCCCAATATCGACAAAGCAATTCTAAGTGCTTGTACTGAGAAATTTGTTAAAGCTCGAATAGCTTCTAATGAAACAGAACTTATCAACGATGTTCTCATTAGTGAAAATCCATTACAATATTTAGACCTGATTTATCAACTTAAAACTATCACAACCTTCATAGATACCATTCTAAAATCAAGTGAGAAAGCTGCAAGGGTAATTCAAGATTTAAAATCATTTATTAAAGACCCAAAAAATAAAACGAAGGGAAAAATAAATCTGCATCAAAACATAGCAACGGTATTAAACATTTTCAATTTCGAATTAAAGAGAACAGCAAATGTAGAATTTGATGTTGATGAAAATCTTGAGGTTGACGCATACGATATTAAATTGTTTCAATTGTGGTCTAATTTGATTAAAAATGCTATCGAAGCAATGGAGGATAATGAAAACCGCGGATTATTAAAAATATATTCATCGATTGAACAAAATTATGTTAATATTGTTGTAGAAAACAACGGCCCAATGATCCCCAAAGCCATTCAAAATGAGATATTTAATAAATTCTACACCACAAAATCTTCTAAAAATGGAACCGGTTTGGGCTTGAATATAGTGAAAAACATCATTGAAGACCATGATGCTAAAATTCATTTAACTTCTAATGATGAGAGCACTAAATTTATAATAACCTTTAACAGATAGAATGACAGAAATAAAGTATGCCGTAGTTTGTGTGGATGATGATCCTTTGATTCTTCAGGTATTGAGTTTCCAGCTTGAAAAAATCATAGATAAAAAATGTACTTTACTAGAGTATTTTACGGATCCTCTGGTAGCCTTGTCGAATATTGATGATTTGGTTGCAGAACAAATAGACATTATTTTCATTATTGTAGATTATCAAATGCCAAATATGAATGGTGCGCAACTTATACGTGCTATTAAAGATAAATATCCTGACTTGGCTTGTGTAATGCTTTCAGGTCAAGCCAATGCAATACAAGTTGCAGAGTTAGAACAAGACAATTTACTTGCTGAATTCATAAGCAAACCATGGGATGAAAGCGTACTTTTTAATGCCGTTGCTCCAATAATCAATCGCAACAAATAGATTTAATTATACTACTATAAAACTTGTTTTATGATAAAAGTTGAAAATCTTTACAAAGAATTTGAACTCTCAAAACAACAACGTAAAGAATTGGCGACTGAAGAAAAGATAGCTGTTGCAGTTAAGTCTATTTCTTTCGAATGCAAACCAGGAAAAGTATTTTCGCTTTTAGGACCGAATGGAGCAGGAAAAACTACTACACTTCGAATGATATCAACCATATTTGCTCCTACTAAAGGAAATATCACAATTGATGGAATCGATGCGGTTAAGGAACCTCAAGAGGCACGTAAAAAAATTGGGTTCTTAACGGGTTCAACAGGTTTGTATTTCCGGTTAACACCGAATGAATTGATCGATTATTTTGCAGGGCTTTACAATGTCAGCAAGGTAGATCTTGAAAAAAGAAAAGCTCACTTGTACGATCTTTTGAATATGCATGATTTTCAAAATAAAAGAATCGGGAAATTGAGTACAGGTATGAAGCAAAAAGTTTCTATTTGTAGAACTATGATTCATAACCCTGAAGTTGTCGTATTTGATGAGCCAACCAGTGGATTAGATGTTATTACAGCTGAAAACATTATCAAATTGATTAAAGACTGCAAAGAACAAGGTAAAACGGTAATTTTTTCAAGTCACATCATGAGTGAGGTAGATTTGCTATGCGATGATATGGCCATTATTCACAAAGGTCAGTTGCTATATAATGATTCAATGGAGAATTTCAGAAAATCAATGAAAGCAGAAAATTTGACCGCAGAATTTATCCGTATTGTTAACGAATCGAACAACATATCATGATTTTCAAAATATTTAAAAAAGAACTCAAAGATTCATTAAGAGACCGACGTACCTTAATGTCAATGCTGGTCATCCCGATAATTCTATTTCCAATTATCATTAATTTGATCATGTTCATTACTAAAGAACTGTCAGATGAAGTCGCCAATAAAGAATTAAAAATTGGGATGGTTGGAGACCCAAATAATAAAATTTTCAAAGAACTGCAGGCTTTACCTGATGAAATGGGTAAGAAAAAAATTGTTTTCTTCAAGGATACACTAACTATGATTGAGGCCGTAAAAAACGATTCCATCCAGTTGGCAACCTTTGTACCTAAGAACATTGAAACTACACTAGATAGTCTAAAGACAGTTCCTTTAATTGTGTATCACAATGGCGCAGATGTTGGCATGATGGAGCGCGCAGAAGTTTATATGAATACAATCGATCAAAAAACTAAGTCGGAACGCTTGGCAAAATTGAATATCGATGAAACGAAGATAACACCTTTCTTTACAACATATAGGAATGTTGCATCTGATAAGGAAATGTTTGGTAAGCTAGCAGGAGGTATGCTTCCATATATATTCATCATTTTTGGATTTATTGGTTGTATGTATCCAGCGATTGATTTATTTACAGGTGAAAAGGAACGTGGTACTATTGAAACCTTGCTCACTACTCCAGTATCTCGATTACAAATTCTTTTCGGTAAAATGGGGGTTGTGGTGCTATCGGGTATTACTGCTTCAACTTGTTCACTTTTAGGGCTTTTCCTTAGTTTGCAAACTTTAGATTTTGGACCAAATATTGAAATCATGGAAATCGCAAATTCTATACTAAGCTTTCAATTTATCATTTTATTATATGCTTTGCTTATTCCACTTACCATTTTCTTTGCTGGAATATTAATACCTATTTGTATTTATGCAAAATCTTTCAAAGAGGCTCAAAGTATTATTGCACCTTTGAATATTTTAATCATTTTACCTGCAATGGTTGCATTAACTCCAGGAGTAGAATTAACCTTAATCACCGCTTGTATACCGATAGTTAATATTGCCCTGGCCACTAAAGATTTAATAGCTGGCACATTAGATTACGGGCTTGTAGCAATAAGTTTCTGCGTCATGGTGGTATTTGCATTAATTGCGGTCATGATTTCTTATCAAAGATTTGGAAAGGAAAATAGTGTAATCAATTAAATTACCAGCTTCCACCGGATCCTCCTCCGCCGAAACTTCCGCCGCCAAAGCCTCCAAAGCCTCCAGAGCTTCCTCCGCCCCATCCGCCACCACGACGCGAGTGGCCATGAAAAAATGCGTGACCAGCTCCTATGGTGATTCCATCGCCAAAACCGCCACCTCTTTTACCGAAAATGAAGATCACAACAATAACAACGATGGCTATAATAATCATTAAAATCTTCGAAAATCTTTCCGACTTTTTTATTTTGTTAGCATATTCCTTGGAATTATACTCCCCCATAGATAGGTCTTCAAGTACATTGACTGCAGCTGTAATTCCTTCCAAATACTTTTCTTCCTTGAAATTAGGTAAAATCTCATTATCTACGATTTGTCGACACGTTGCATCTGGAATAGCCCCCTCTAATCCCTGACCAACAGCAATAAATGTCTTTCGCTCTCCTTTACCACCAGTGGGTTTAATCAAGAGCACAATTCCATTATCCTCTTTTTCTTGACCGACTTTCCATTTATCTCCTATTCGTGTTGCAAACTCCCAAGGCTCATAACCTCCAAGATCATCAACTACAACTACAACAATTTGGTTAGAAGTTGAATCAGCAAACGCCACTAAACGCTTTTCTAAATTAAGTGCATCAGCTGAAGAAATGAAATTGGGAAACACAATCGATAAATTGTTGTACAATCTCGGTGGATTTGGTGGATTTGGGATGTCATCCTGAGCTTGTACCGTGTTGAAAAAACTCAACAAACACAAAACTATGTAACAAAAAGAATGACAATATCCGCGAAGCGTGTTCCTCTTTAACATCTTAGTTTCCGAATGAAATATCATCACTTAATTCGTTCTTATCTGCTTCTTGAGCTGGAAAATATAATTTCAATTGCTCACCAACCAGACGAATTCCCTCTTCCAATCCTTTCGTATAATTTCCTTCTTTGAAATAGTTTATCATCAAGTTTTTCTCATCATCCCAAAATCCTTCAGGTACTTTTTCATCAATACCAACATCACCAACAATTGCCAATTTGTGATTTTTAATGGAGACGTAAATCAAAACTGCATTCCGTTCGGCGGTTTCATACATTTTCAATCGCTTAAAAACCCGAATTGCTTTTCTTACCGGATTTCCTAGACAAAAATTATCGATATGTACCCTAATTTCACCGGAGGTATTTTTCTCGGCATCAGCTATTACTTGCTTAATAAGTTCTTTTTCAGATTCGAAAAAAATTGATGATGCTGACATTGAAATAAATACTAATTAGTTGCAAAAATTATTAATTTTTGCGCATGGCTTCAATATCCGGAGCCTTTTCTGAACCTTGATCAGCTTGGAAATACGCCTTTTGTTCAAAACCAAAAAATCCTGACCATATATTTCTGGGGAATCTCCTGATGTAAGAATTATAGTCTCCAACTACATCATTAAAGTCACTTCTTGCTTTTGCAATACGATTTTCCATTCCCTCATATTGTGCCTGAAATTTTTTGAATGCATCACTAGCTTTCAAATTAGGGTAGTTCTCTGCAATCGCGAGAAGCTTTCCTAGAGAGGACCCAAATTGATCTTGTGCTTTTTGAAACTTATCCAAATTATCCTGAGTTAAATCATCTATATTAACTTGAATTTTTGTGGCATTACTTCTTGCTTCTACAATTGACTTTAATGTGGAACTTTCATAATCAGCATTAGACATAACTATGCTAAAAAGATTTTTCGTTTTATCCATTCTAGCTTGATATTGAACTTCAACTTGTTTCCAGCTTTTTTTAACCCCATTTTCCTCTTTGTCAACCATCGTATTATAGGTTGAACATCCATTCATAAAGATTAAAAGAAATAATCCTAGTACTGATAACAATATAATGGTCGATCTTTTCATTTTTTAAAATTTTAATCAAATTTATAAATTAAAATCCCTGCAAATCAGGAATTAACAAATTTAGGCGATTCAAATACTTCTTGTTGAAGAAAGACCGCCGTCAACATGTAATATTTCACCTGTCATCCAAGTAGCTTTATTCAATAAAAAAGATACCACTTCTGCAATTTCAGATGGATCTCCAACCTTTTTCATTGGATTGCGTTGCCTCGACGCTTCTAGCTTTTCTGGTGTTGAAACGAATTTTTCAGAAAGCGGTGTATGCGTTAAAGATGGCGCGATAGCATTGAATCTTATAATTGAAGCATATTCTGATGCCAATGACTTCGTTAAAGATTCTATTGCACCTTTGGAGATGCTTATCGACGCATGAAACGGCATACCTGTTTGAGCGGCAACCGAACTAAAAAGTACCACCGATGCATTATGTGATAATTTTAAATTAGGTAGATATTTTTGAATTGAAGCAATTGCGCCCTCAACATTAATTTCAAAATCTGATCGAAATTCCTCTTTGGTAATTCTATGAAATGGTTTTAAGTTTATCGTCCCAGGAAAATAAACCAATCCATCAATAGGACCTTCAAGTTGCGGAAGCGCTGTTAAATCATAATTTGTTACTTGATGTTCCGCTGTATAAACAGCTAAATTAGCATTTCGAGAAATTCCAATCACTTCATGACCTGATGAAATTAAAAGTTGAGCTGAACATTTCGCTATAGCACTCGAGGCACCAACAAAAACAAAAATACCCATGAAAAAAGATTTATCGTACTTTGATTAAACAGCGTTCATAACACTTTGTTCAACACTTTCGCAAGTATATACACACCCAATTCGAATGCAACGATTACTCCAAAAATAACCAAGGAAAAATTATTCTCGAATGAATTTATGGAAAGCAAGGCACAAAGAAATCTCACCAATGTCGTAAGTGAAAACAGCATTCCCAAACCCAGCTTCAGGCCATAAGTCAAATTACTATTAATACTGAACCAAAGTACTATGGAAGAAATTATAAAACTGCTACCTACAAACAACATGTTGAAATCGGTATAATTAGGTAATAATAATCCGATTATGGTATTCAGAAAAATTAAAATAAAAACAAATAGGAAATAGGTCTTTTTCATTTGTATGAAAGCCAAAGCGCACTAAAATTACATTTAAAAAATTGAAATCACATCCTTAAACGAAGTACATTTCATCTTTTAGAGACTCGATTTCCAGAAATTTGGCGTTGCCTATTACATTTGAATCGGTCGATTTCTGAATTTCTCTTTTTCAGATGTTTAGTTTGACAAGCCTCAACACGAATTCTCCATTTTTTATAAGAACTATATTTGAGTTCTCTCTTCATTAAATTTCTTACCGCCTGCTCGTTTAAACCAAATTGTTTCTTTATTGCATCAAAAGGGGTTCGGTCTTCCCAAGCCATTTCGATGATGCGATCGGTATCCATTTCGCTGAGAACTGCTGTTGTAGCATCCTGCTGACTAACATATGCCATCGGAGATGGTAAGTCACTATATTGACAAATTAAATCTTCAGTCATTACCGATTAACAGATGATTCTTGAATTTGTTTTTTGAATCGGAAAAACCGAATTTGTGTGAATCAAAATCATATGAACGTTTACATCTGAGAAATTTACACTTTCGATATTGAGTAAAAAATTACATTAATTTCTAGTGAGAATACTAATGTAATTGATTGAAATTTATTCGTTTACGACCAACTCATTTACACCACAAATTTTGATAAATTTTGTCTTTATCATAAAAACTTGCTTGTTGATTCACATCAAATTTTCTCCCATTTTTTGGGTCGTTTCCGACGCCAGCAATATATGCCCAATTTCCCCAGTTACTTGAAACATCGTAATCAATCAATTGGGATTCAAAATAAGCAGCTCCGAGTCGCCAATCCATTTTCATATCATGGATCAAGTAACTCGCAACATTTTGACGACCCCGATTGCTCATAAAGCCAGTCAATTGCAACTCCTTCATATTGGCATCTACAAATAGATTTCCAGTAGAACCTGACATCCATTTTGAAAATAAATCTAAATTCTTATCAGTTAAATTGTAAACTTTTTGTTTGCTAAACCCATTCAATTGGAAAACCTTGGCTTTGTGCTTTTTCATTACGTACCTGAAAAAATCCCTCCATAGCAATTCAAAAACTAGCCAATAGGTGGATTCATTTTCAGCAACTTCTTTTTCAAATCGCTTTATAGCGTGGTATATGGAACGAGGTGAGATACATCCAAGAGCTAAGAAAGGTGAGAACTTAGAAGAATAGTCACTGCCCACCAATCCGTTTCGTGTTTCTTTGTAAGACTGAATACAATTCGACTCAAATAAGTAATAATTTAATCGCTTAAAGGCTTCTGCTTCTCCACCCTTGAAATTTAGCACCGAACGTTCATCGGTATTAATACGAATTTTCCTTAGCTCCTCTTTGATCAAAATCTGAGCATCTATAATTGCTGGCGAAGCGATCTTTTCAGGCGTCAAAAATTCTTCAAGTACTGTAGATTCTTTCTCTACCTTTTTACGAAACACTGTAAAAACATCAGGGCAATCTTTAATAGTGAAAGGCAATGAAGTAGCTTGATGCAACACGCTTGTACTGAATTGTTCCAAAAGGATTTTACTTTTCCATAGTTCACGTTCAACCTCTTGAATGCTTTCTATTTCTTCCGGTGCAATTTCTTTCTTTGTGAACACCTTCTGAACATTATATTTCAAAGCAATCTTTGGTATTTCAATTATAGCATCCCCTTTCAAAACTAATAAACCTGCACCTTTAGCTTTTAACTTTAAATCAAGTGCAGACAGTGATTCAAGAAGAAACCTATATCTGAATTGGCCCATTCTTGTAAATCCTAATTCGTTTTCAATTAACATTTCTTCCTCGATAACAAACACCGGAATCACCTCATCAGCCCAATTCAAGGCTTTTACAAATGTTTCATTATCTGAAAGTCTTAGATCGGTTTTGAACCATACGAGCGCTCTCTTCATGCTAATTAAATTTCGGAATTCTTTTGAATAGTTAATTTAGATTGGCGGCAACGTTGGCTGCAATAAACAACCTCATCCCAATTTTTTTCCCACTTTTTTCTCCATGAAAATGAAAAACCACAAACAGGACATATTTTGGAAGGCAAATGTTGTTTTTTCACATTACGCATATATGAAAAACAACACGATGTAAGAATAGTTTTAAAAGATTGGAATTAATCTCGAGTTCCAGGAAATTCGATAATATTACCGTTATTTTTTTTCACCAAAGTTTTATCAGAAACTGGTCCACCGGGATAAAAAACCCTTACATCTGATGCCAAAATCTTACCATTAATAATTGGTTGAAATTGTTCGGCCACACTTTTATTACGGATGAAATTTGGCGCTAGTGCGGTTCTGCACCCACCAACTAAATCTATTGTTGCGCTATCTGAAAACGACATCGAATCCAACTTATGCACCTTTAACCTATCACTAAAGAGTTTATTCCATAAAACGCCATTAACGAAACCGACTTCTAAATTACCTAAAGTTGCATGACCATAATAATGTAACTTTGACAACTTTGCCGTAGTAATAGAACTATCAGCCCGATTATTAATTAATTCAATTAAATCGTTGCCCGAATTAACAACTTTTGTTTCAATATGCTCAGCAGCAGCTTGAGCCAAATATATTTGTAAAATTGAATCAGGATATCCACCTTTCTCAGAATTTCCAGAGTTATATATAACCCAAACAACTTTTTCATTGCTTTGCTCACGTTGAAAAGCGTTTCTCAATTTTAAACTACGATCCAATCCGTTTTCAAGAAAATGTTTTTTATTCAACATTGGCCCTGGTTGTCCACTAATAACAATGGCGTCATTAGGCAAATTGGATAATACCCAACTCGTTATACAGAGATAAATAGTAATCGCGATTGTTTTCATTTTCAGATGCAAAACTAACAATTCTCATTAATCTTTCTTTTTATGACCAGAAACGTGTTTTATAAGAATGCGATTTCCTTCATGCCTTGCCTCATCTGACTTTCTCAATTCCCACATTATTTTTGAAGCTTTTTTTCTTGATTCTTCTGGATCAACAATTGGAAAAGGATAATCTATTCCGATTGTACAATTATACAAAACCTGTTCAATTTGACTCAATTTCCAAGGCTCATGAACCAAATGAGGTGGAATATCTTTAAGTTCAGGTAACCATTTTTTGGTGAATTCACCCTTCGGATCATGATCTTCAGCATTTTTTACTGGATTGTAAATTCGCAAGGTATTGATACCTGTTACACCCGACTGCATTTGGATTTGGGGATAATGAATTCCAGGTTCATAATCTAGAAATTGTCTTGCCAAAAAATGTAAATCCCTCCAGTCCTGCCATAAATTGTGTACAAAAAACGAAACGACCATTGCTCGCATTCTAAAATTCAAATAACCGGTTTCAACGAGACAACGCATACAGGCATCAATTAAAGGCACTCCTGTTTTTCCACTTTGCCATGCTTCAATCCATTCGGGTGTTCGTTGTTTAACTAAAATATCGAAGGCTGAATTCACATTTTCAAATTCCATGCGGCACTCATCTTCAAACTTTTGCATAAAGTGACAGTGCCAATGCAATCTGGAAATAAAATTTTGAAGCGGTCTTTTATTTGAGGTTATTTCCAACTTTTCACAGGCTTTTTGATAAACCATTTTCATACTTATATTCCCATAAGCAAGGTATGGCGAAAGCCTGCTGCATCCTGTTCTGCTCAAATCCGGTTTTGAAATGTGTTTCTGATAATTTTTAAATCGATCCTTTAAGAAACTGTTATAGTAGCGCCATGCCAATGTTTCCCCTCCTTTTTGAAATGAAGGATTAGAAGTCTGCACTTCTTTTGGTATTGACAATCCGATAGTGGAACTTGCATCAATGGAATTCAATTTTTGTAATGGGACATCTATAATTGGAGTGGTCATTCTCTCCAACCAACGCTCATTCCAAACTTTTCTAGATTTTAATTTTCGAACGATTCCATTTGTTGGAAACTCCATCCAATTCCAAGAATTTGTTTTACAAAAATCCAAGACCTTCTGATCCCTTTGAAAGGTTAAGCCGTTACCAATTTCTTGGTGAGACAAAAGCTTACGAACAGTGAATTTATCCTGAATTTTTTCAAAAACTGAAAGCACCTCTTCATTCAAAATAGATAAATGCAGATGAAAATTATCCAATCTTAATTGCATATCTTTTAGTGACTCATGAACAAAACGCCAATGACGAATATCACTATCATCGTATGCCATAACTGAAGGTTCAAAAATATAAATCAACATTACCGGAAGCCCTTCATCGGCAGCGAACCTCAATGGGGCGTGATCAAGCAACCTCAGATCACGCTTAAACCATACGATATTGATTTCTTGTTTCACAAAGAAGAAACAGAATAAAGTGCAAGAAGTTTACAGGCTAAAACAAAACTTAAAAAAAGACGTTTTTGCGCAAGAAATAATAAATTTGAATTATGAGGGTTGTACTATTTCTATTGTTCGTTATCGGAATTTTAAGTTCCTGTGAAAAGCACCACGATTGCTTCGATGCTAATTTAGTTCACAATAATGCATGCACTGCAGATTGTCCAGGATTCTTGGGTTGTGACGGAAACACCTATTGTAATGCATGTGAAGCTGCTCGCGTTGGAATTGGACCGATGTGATGCATTAATGAACTTCAATATCAAATTGAAATTCTTTTCTCTTTCCTGCTTCTAACCAAATGAGTCCCTTTTTATCTGTTAATTTACCAGAAGCGTCTGTGTCATCCGCCCATCCCCACCAAGGTTCTATACAGAAAAAAGGAGCATTCTTCTTCGTCCAAAACCCGACTGCAGTCCAATCTTGGCAGCGGAGCGTTAATATGGGA
>CANHJY010000032.1 GCA_947461185.1 Flavobacteriales bacterium | reverse complement strand
CGCATCAGTATTTAGATTTTCATCGATGTAATCCCAATTGGTTCGCTGTTCAGGAAATAACCCCAAGTGTTTGAATTGGGTAATTTGCAACTGAAATTGCATGCGTTTGTAGCTGATTTTCCATTCTGATGGGCTACCTTTTTTTAAACACTTCCATTTACCAGATTGACCCGTTGATGGTATGAATTCCCAATTGGCCATTTTGTTCCATTCAGCAAAAGGTAACTCAGATTTAAAATAGGCTTGAACTTCAGGTCGTATAGTGATTACATTGCCCCAGCGTTCTAGCTTTTTACTACCACCGGCATCAATGAGTTCATACTGATCCCAAGATTCAGAAAATGTGCGTGTTTTCAAATTGTCTTGGCTTATCTCATTTTAGGTTTGCGACCTCCCATCATTTGAGCCATGCGCATTTGATTCTTCGATGGCGCCATTTTTAACTGGTTTTGCATCATAATTATTTGATCCTTAATCATCGGATTATTCGCCATTTTTTTGGCATCAGCTAAAAGTTTTTCAGCTTCGGTTCTACGCCCTGTTTGAATACAAATTCCTGCTAACTGCATGTAAGCTGCTGAGCGGTATTCAGCCATTTTAAGGCCGATTGAAAGCGCTTTTCGAATCAATTGTTCGCTTTTGTTCATTCCAAAGTCTTGCTGATTCAAAGCAGCTTGCAAGAACAAAATGTTAGCATGCTGTTTTTTTGTCATCAAATGTGGATGTGTAATTTTATTGATGAATTTCTTCGCCTTATCCGTATTCTGCGTTCGCATGTGATAAAGCGCCAAAACCATGTTTTCATTAATGAAAAATGTCAGAATAATTAATGCAGTTGGAAAAACCATTACAATTCCCCAGCCCCAATAATCAGAGGCAAACATTAAGTAAAAGGTAAAGTAAAGCGATGATGCTGCAAGTAAACAGCGAATAATAAACGTTATCATATTTTAATTATCAATTGTGGCAATACATTTTAGTTCTATAGCGATTGGTGTAGGTAATGAGTTGATTTCAACAGTTGTTCTACAAGGCAGGTTGTCTTTGAAGTATTCAGCATAAATGCGGTTGTAGGCATGAAAATCTCGTTTCATATTTACCAAAAACACGGTGACATCAACTAAATTTTCCCAAGATGAACCTGATTCCTCGAGGATAATACGCACATTGTCAAACACACTTCTACATTGCGCTTCAAAATCGAATGATATAAAATTACCGTTTTTATCCAACTGCAAGCCTGGAACAGCTGAATCTGTGGCATCTGAACCTGCTACCCTTGGTCCAACACCAGATAAAAACAAGAGATTACCAACCTTTCGAGCGTGCGGATAAAGACCTACAGGTTTAGGTGCCTTAGCTGTGGAAATGCGTTCGTTTTTTGCCATGTGAAAATAGTTGTCTGCAAATATACGATAGATAAAAGAACAAAATTTCTTATCTGAGTAAATTAAATAACCTAGTTATATTAAAGATTTCTTTTTTTTATTGAATTGAAAAGCAACCAAACCAAAAAATATAGCAAAAAATGATGCTCCGGTCTGCGTTTCTAAAGTATCTTCGATAAGAAAGGTAAGCGCAGAAACAGCGATAAACATGATTCCGAACAAGTTTTTATTATACATGCATTGCATTAAGAAATGGATAATTAATGCTAAAAACAACACTATTCCGAGAACGCCAAAACTTACCCAAGCAGTCAGATAGCTATTGTGCGCACGTAGTCGATTTTCTTTCTTTAATGGCGATCGCATATTGTTATATGCCTGTTGAAAAGCGTCATTAACATCACCGGTTCCTACACCCAATAACCAGTTTTCTTGAATAATACTTACTGCTGTTTTCCAATATTCGAGTCGTTGTAATAGCGAGTGTCCATTTGGATCGTTCGAATTATGTAATTGATAACGTATGCCTAAAACTCGGGATAAAATTCCTGCCTTTTCTTCCAAAGCACTTGTCATTCCATTTTCTACATTTCTGATGTCTTCATCTTTCAGTTGATTAAATCCTTCCTTGTCTTTAGTTAAATCTTTGGAAGTCATGTAGCGCATTAAGGTAAAACGTATAGGCTGCTTTTTAGTGTCAAGACTGTTGTATGGAACTTTTGATTTTACCTCCCATTCCTTTTGAAGTTCTTTTTCACAGACAAAAGCCAAAACAGCTTTTCCATTCACAAAGGTTGTAGGTTCTATATTGTGAGAATAGGGATTACCATATTTAGTATTAATTGGTAGATTATTGATGTCAAATGTCGCTTTTTCAGGAATAGAAAGGAAAAGAATGCAGGATGAAATACTCACGAGTATCGCACTAGTTAAAGTCCAACCTAGTCTTTTACTTTTATTGAAAGCTTTCCAGGTGAAGTAAATGAAAATGACGGTTAGTAGACTTAATGCTCCAGACAATATTTGACTGTAAAAGGTATATAAGGAGAAATATATAAAAATACTTAGCCATACCATCTTTACTTTTGACCTTATTTGGTCGTATTGCGATAGGCATATTCCTGCACCAATTGCAACTAATATTCCATATCGAATATGTGATCCAAAAAACGAAAGGCCTCGAATATCATTATATGTTTTGTTTAAAATGAAACCATGATATTGAAGGAAATTGAAGATTGTAGTAAAAATAAGTGTAGTAATAAACAGATTAATCCAGGTTTTTAGGAATTGCTGTTCAAAGGGGTTAAAGAATATTAATACGGGTAGAATGATTAAAGAAATTTTTACTCGAATATCATTTCCGGCATAATCGAAGTTATCTGTCCACAATAGCCCGATGAAATGAAGGAACCAAAATAAAAAGAGAATCAAGAAAGTTTTATTTGAAAAAACAGCTTTAAATCTTTCGATTAGATTCCACTCGAGGATTGCTCCTAATCCCATTAGCATCATGCTTAAAGAAAGGATTACCTTACTTGTAGGTAGACCAATAGCAAGACCAAGAAAGCCCACAAGGTAAATGTATTTTGCTATGTCTAATCGGCTGTAAGAAAGCATGAAAACTTTCCGTTAAACGGCTATTGCCCTAAAATAGTATTGTATTGTTTAGAATCTTTAAGGATTTCTAAGGCTTTATCTAATACTTCGTCTTTTCTGAATGAATTTACAGCTCTACCTTTTTGATAATAATATCGGGAAACAATTTCATTCTCCAGAAGCATTTTTATTTCTGCTTTGAATTTTTCTAAATCTCTTTCTTTAGAAGGAACAACCTTTGCTAATAAAGCGTCATATTCCGCTTGCGCATCATTCAAAAAACCTTCATCTGCTGCTGCATCTTTCATTTTCTTTAGCATTTCTTCAGATGCAGTACTGTAGGTAAATTCTTGACTTAATACAAATTTTTTGAAATCTTCATATTCGACATCAGAAAGCTCAAATTGATCAGCCGCAGGGATATCAGTATGTTGACTCTTGTATTTTGTTGCATATTTGAAAATAAGATCATTAGCGTAAATTGTTGCTGTGAGTCTGCTCATTTCTGGTAATTCAACTTCAATGTCCGGAACAATTCCTCTACCATCAATTACATCTCTGCCATTTATTGTTTTGAAAATCTTTAAAAGTGAGTCAGGAACTTCTTTTGGTTTCGCATCATTTTCCTTGTCGTAATATTCGAGGCGTTGAACACATCTCCCAGATGGCGTATAGTATTTAGCAATTGTCAGTTTGATTTTGGAACCGTATTTTAAGTCATAAGTACGCTGAACTAGTCCTTTTCCAAAGGAGGTGTTTCCTAAAATTACGCCTCTATCTAAATCCTGAATACTTCCAGCAACTATTTCACTAGCCGATGCGGAACCACCATCAATTAAGATGGTTAAAGGAATGTTCAGATCAATTGGTTGATCTTGGGTTTTATAAATGAAGTTTTCATCTGATACTCGACCTTTGGTGGTAACTACAACCTGATCCTTTTTTACAAAGAGATTCACGATTTTTACTGCTTCAATTAATAATCCACCACCATTACCCCTTAAGTCTAAAACCAGACTTTTCATTCCCTTGGATTGGAGGTCTGTAAATGCACTTTTCACGTCTGAAGATGCAGTTTGTGTGAAACTATTTAATTTGATATATCCAATTTCCTTGTCTAACATACCTGAATAGGGTACATCCGGCAACTTTATTTCATCGCGTGTGATGGATATTTTTTTCATTCCTTCGCCTTCACGTTCTACTTCTACAACTATTGTAGTTCCTTTCGGGCCTTTCAATGCGCTTGACACATCGTCAGAAGCTACACCTTTCATATTTTTACCATCAATGCTAATGATTTTATCACCAGCGCATATTCCGGATTTTTGTGCAGGATTACCTTCATAAGGTTCCGCTATGTAGGTGTATTCATCTAGTTTTCTTATCAGAGCACCAATACCACCATATTGACCCGTCGTCATCATTTTATAATCTTCAATATCAGATTCTGGATAATATACCGTGTATGGATCTAAAATTTTTAACATTGCATCAATACCCGTTTTTGAAAGCTTACCCGTTTGGGGTTCATCCACATAATACATTTCCAAATGCTGATATATTTGGTCCATTAATTCAAGGTTTTTAATAACCTCAAAACCATTTGTTTGAGCTTGATGCCTGGAAGAAAATGTTAAGAGAATGAATAACGATAAAAGTTTGGTTAAAGATTTAAAATCAAATTGTTGTCTCTTTAGAAATCTCATTTTCTATTTTTTTAAAGATATGTGTAATACTTTTTTCTATCGTTTCAAGTGATAATTCTTTTTCTGATCTGTAAATAGCAAAGATATGCAGACCAAGATGCTTGAGCTCAAGAAATTGTGTTAAAGATAGTTTATTCTTTCTTATTGCTTCACGCATTAAACGCTTTATTCGATTTCTATCATGAGCCTTCTTAAATAAACGTTTTGGTGCAGCAGTAACGAATTTTAATTCGGAATGTTTAGTTTCAAAGTGACGAATGTGAAAAGTAAATGGGTGATTATTGATGGTTTTTTTTTGAGCGAATATTAATTCAATTTCACGTTTACTAACAAGTTTGAATTCTTTGCTAAATGTTTGTTGCATGTTATTAATTTATCGGAATGCTATCAATTAGATTCAGTCTCTATCGATTCTAGGTAAATTAATATACTCTTTAAGGATAAAACTAGTTGGAAAATTTATTAATGCTTTATCTCGTACTTTCTCTGCTTCTAACATAGTCCGAAAATCGCCTACTTTTAAAACATAATTTGGGGCATTAAATTCTATATAAGTATCTATTTTGGGCATCATCTCTAGAAATTTGATTTGCATTTCATTAACGAGTTTTTTGTCTGATTCGAAATAAATCTGAACGCGATAACCATAAATTTGCGGGTTGACCGCGGGCGGAATAATTATTCCTTGCTTTTTTACCAATTGATCCATACGGTCGTCTGCAATAATTTTGATTTCTCCTTTTTGAGCGAAATTAATTAACGAATGAACCAGAAAAATTAGCAATATTCTATACTTTTTCAACAGCTTAAATTTGTTCAAATTTATTTAAATTACGGGAATTTAAGCTATTAAGAGGTTTATAATATGAACAGAGTTAAGTTAGAAACTGGTATCATGAGAACAAAATATTTCAAACCCTTATTTAGAATGAATATAAATTAATAAATTGAAAGGTAAATTTGTCATAAAAGTGTCATGTAAAACTATGTTTCTTCTAATTTTGCTCCCGTCAAATAGTGTTAAATTATCACTTGACTTATAGTTTTTATATGAAAATATCTAATAATCAGATGTTTAGAAAAATTAAAAATGGGTGTTGGACCTCGTTGATTGTATTAATCTTTGCCAGCACTTTTTCAGCGAATGCTCAAGATGGAGGAGCGCTTTTTAGCTCCAAATGTTCCAATTGTCACCATCCTCACAAAGATGGTACTGGTCCAAAATTATCCAAAGTAAGGGATAAATGGGAAGCTGGCGGTGCCAAAGAAGGTTCTATTTATGCTTGGGTAAACAACTGGCAAAATGCAGCTGCTTCGGATCCGTATGCAATGCAGGTTTCTAAAACCAAAGGAACTGCAATGTCTGCATTCCCGGAATTAAGTAAAAAGGATATCGATGCAATATTAGATTGGGTTGATGAACAGCCAGAACAAGATGCTGCTGCTGCAGGCGGTGCTGCGGACGGGACGGCAAAAGGTGCTAATGATAAAGGTGAAGAAGAATCTGGCTTAAGTTGGATTTGGATTATTCTTGCGGTTGTCTTTGTCACCATTATTATGGCATTAGGTGGCGTTAGACGTCAATTGAAATCAGCTACAGTTGAGCAAGAAACAGGTAAAACGGATAGACCTACATATGCTGAAGAATTTAAAACATGGGCTTGGAAAAATAGGCTATATGTTGGTTTAGGCACTTTGGTTTTGGTTATTTCTGTTATCGTTACTTTATTCTTGAGCCTATACAGAATCGGTGTGGTTGAAGGTTATCAGCCAGTGCAGCCAATCAAATTCCCACATGCTATTCATGCCGGTGTAAATGGAATCGACTGTAAGTATTGTCACAGCTCTGTTACCAAATCCAAGACTGCTGGAATTCCATCCATCAACGTTTGTATGAACTGTCACAAGCTGGTAGCTGGTCAAAAGCCTGAGCAAATTGAACAAATTAAAAAACTCTATGAATACGCCGGTTGGGAAATGAATGGTACCGATGGAAAATTCAACGGCAATCATAAACCAATCATTTGGAATAAGGTGCATGTTTTACCTGATCACGTTTATTTCAATCACCAGCAGCACGTTGTTGTTGGAGGTGTTGATTGTAAACAATGTCATGGTGATATGACTAAACATTCTGATGCTCAAAAAGTGTGGTCGGTTGATGAAATTAATGCTTTAGCTGATTCAGATCCAGATGCAAAAATTGAAAAATTGACCAAACCAACAATGACAATGGGATGGTGTATCGAATGTCACAGTAAGAAAGAAATTTCTGGTGGAAGTCTTGATACTAAGAAAAGCGGTTACTATGATGAAATACACAAGCGTTTGAAAAACCATGATCGTGATCTCTATGAAGAGTATTTGAAGGATGGAAAAGTGACCGTAAAAGAATTGGGCGGTTGGGAATGTGCTAAGTGCCACTATTAAATAAATAACAGAAGAACTCCGATTATTATAATAATATGGGAATGACAAGAAAATATTGGAAAGGAATCGAGGAATTGAAAGAAACACCTGCGTTCCTTAAATCTAAAGAACAAGAGTTTTCATCTGATGTGTCAGTAGAAGATTTCTTAGCGGATGAAAGCTTAAATGAAACATCAACAGCTAGAAGAGACTTCCTAAAGTTTTTGGGCTTTAGTGTAGCAGCTGCAACTTTAGCTGCATGTGAAGCACCTATTACAAAGGCAATTCCATATGTTAATAAGCCAGAAAATGTTACGCCTGGTATGCCTACCATGTATGCATCAACTTATTATGATGGTGTATCATATGCTAGCATTATCGTTAAAACGAGAGAGGGTAGACCGATTTATATAAAAGGGAATAAAGATTTTGGTATTACTAATGGGGCTTCAAACCCACAAATAATAGCAAGTGTTTTAGGTTTGTATGATTCTGCAAGGTTAAAGTACCCTACAGTTGGTGGACAGCAAGACAGTTCAATCGATGAAGCAACAGAAAGTTCTAAGTGGGCTAAAATAGACGCTAAATGGGCAACTATTGATGCGAAAATTAAGAACGAGTTAGCCGCAGCTGGAAAAATAACCCTTGTAACTAATTCATTAATTAGTCCATCATTAAACAAGGCTATTCTTGATTGGAGTGCTGAAAATCCAGGTAAAATTGAGCATATTCAGTATGACGCGGTATCCTATTCCGGAATGCGAAAAGCAAACTTGGATACTTTTGGTGATGCTATGATTCCTTCTTATGATTTCAGTAAAGCTAAAACGATTGTAGCTGTAGGTGCTGATTTCTTAAGTTCTTGGTTAATGCCTACACAATTTGCAACACAATATGGAAAGACTAGAAATCCTGAATCATCTTGGATGTCTAAGCATTTCCAATTTGAGTCTGTGATGTCAGTGACAGGTTCCAATGCAGATTATCGTGGGATGATTAAACCTTCCGAACAAGCCAATGTTTTAGCCTATATTCTGGAAAAAGGTTTTGCTGTTTCAACAGGTATTTCTTCTAAGCTCGGTGCCGCAACTCAAAAGGTGGCAGATTTGGCAATTAAATCGTTGAAAGTTTCTAAAGGTGAATCTGTTGTCGTTGCCGGTTCAAATAATAAAGCAGTTCAGTTGCTAGCAAACAAATTGAACTTTGTATTAGGTGCATACGGTGTAACCATTGATTATAATAAGAAAAACAACCTATTTAAATCGCAAGATGAGGCGATGTATCGTTTTGCAAAAGACGTTATTGGAGGTAAAGTTTCAGGTGCCGTTATTTTTCACAATGTAAATCCTGTTTACACTTTGCCAAATGGTAAGCAGTTTGGAGATTCTTTGTCCAAATTAGCAACAACAATATCTACAGCATCTTATGCTGATGAAACAGCTTCGAAATGTAAATATGTTTGTCCTGATCATCATGCTTTAGAAGCGTGGAACGATTACAATCCTGTATCAGGGCATTTCGCAATTGCGCAGCCAACAATTCGACCACTAGGAGGTACAAGATCTGCTTTGGAATCTATTTTAGTTTGGAATGGTAAAAAAGCACATGGAGGACGAGATTCAAAAGTGGTTTACGATTATATTAAAGAAGTTTGGGAACAAACTGTTTTCCCTGTTGGTCTATTAGATTCATACACACTTTGGAATACAACTATACATAATAGCTGTTATGATGTTCAAGTTACACCATCAGCACCTTTAATTTTCAATGATGCTAGTCTTGCAAATGTTGCTAATCTTGTTCCAAAGTCAGCGGCAATTGAGGTAGAATTGTATCAAAAAGCGGGAATTGGAATAGGTTTGCAAGCAAATAACCCATGGTTGCAAGAACTTCCTGATCCAATGACAAAGGTTACTTGGGACAATTATGTTACAATGAACCCTACTGAAATGAAAAGTGGAGGTTATGTGACAACTTATGACCAAGAGCATGGTTTGAATTTGGCAAAAGTAAAAGTTGGCGATGCCGATGTTACTTTGCCTGTTTATCCATTACCAGGTCAAGCATTAGGGACCATCGGAATTGCTTTGGGATATGGAAGAGGTGCAAATGGCGAAAAAATAGGTAAGGCGGCATTCCAAACTAAAGAATATGGTGGACATGAGACCAATGAAAATGGTCAGCCAAAGCCAATTGGAGCAAACGTGTTTTCTTTTGTAGGAATTTCTAATGGATGTTACAATTATGATGCAGCTGCATCTGTGACTAAAGTAGATGGGATTTATCCAATTGCTGCAACCCAAATTCACCATACGGTAATGGCACGTCATTCAATTGTACGTGAAACAACTCTTGGTATTTATAATAAAGGAGACAAAGAAGCATATAATCCTATGCATACCCTTCAAAAGTTGGATGAGCATGGTAACCACGTTGAACTTCCTATTGGTGAATTTGATCTTTGGGATAAGCATCCGGTAGCTCATGTTGGTCACCGTTGGGGAATGACCATCGATCTTTCTTCGTGCATTGGTTGTGGATCTTGTTTGATTGCTTGTCAGTCGGAGAATAACGTGCCTGTTGTTGGAAAGGATGAGGTAAGAAGAGGTCGTGAAATGCACTGGTTGCGCATTGACCGATACTTTGCATCGGATGAAGAGGCTACAATCGGATTGAGAAAAGATGAAGAAACCTTCAGTTATGATAAAGCGGAAGTAGCTGCTGAAAATCCAAAGGTGATTCACATGCCAATGATGTGTCATCACTGTAATCACGCTCCATGTGAAACAGTTTGTCCAGTTGCTGCTACTATGCACAGTAATGAAGGTTTGAATCAGATGGCTTACAACCGTTGCATCGGAACAAGATATTGTGCAAATAACTGTCCTTATAAAGTAAGAAGATTTAACTGGTTTAATTATCCATCGTATAAGAAGTTTACAGAAGTAAACCCTGCTCAAGATGATCTTGGAAGAATGGTATTAAATCCTGATGTTACAGTTAGGACGAGAGGTGTCATGGAAAAATGTTCCTTATGTGTTCAACGTATTCAGGCGACTAAGCTTACTGCTAAAAAGGAGAGTAGACCAGTCGAGGACGGAGATTTTGTTACGGCTTGTGCAGATGCATGTCCAACGAATGCAATTGTAGTTGGAGACTGGAATGACACTAAATCAGTTATAAGAACAGGCTCTGCTTCAAATAGATCTTATCAAGCTTTAGAAGAAGTTGGTGTGCAACCAAACGTATGGTACAAGGTCAAAGTAAGAAACGAAGAAAATGAATTATTAAATCATCTTCAAGTAGCTGAAGCACATCATGAATCAGGTCATGATAATAAAGAAAATAAATCAAATCATCATTAATAAAAACCTATTGTAATGCATAAAGAAGCAGCAATAAGAGAACCCCTCATTTTAGGTCATAAGACTTATCATGATATTACAGAAGACGTTTGTAAACCTATTGAAGACAAAGCGCCGCGAATGTGGTATATCCTTTTTGGGATTGCTTTAGTGATAGGATTATATGGTGTGGGTTGTATTATGTACCTTTTAGGAACGGGTATCGGTGTTTGGGGATTAAACAAGACTATTGGTTGGGCTTGGGATATTACCAATTTCGTTTGGTGGGTAGGTATCGGTCATGCCGGAACATTGATTTCAGCTGTACTATTGCTTTTCCGTCAAAAATGGAGAATGGCAATTAATAGATCCGCTGAGGCAATGACGATTTTTGCCGTATTTATGGCTGGAACGTTTCCATTAATACACATGGGTCGTCTTTGGGTTGGGTATTGGACTTTACCATTGCCTAATCAGTTTGGTTCTCTTTGGGTAAATTTCAACTCGCCGCTTCTTTGGGACGTATTTGCAATTTCTACCTACTTATCAGTATCACTTGTATTCTGGTACATCGGTTTGATACCTGATTTTGCCACAATTAGAGACAGAGCAAAAAAACCTGTTGCTAAAAAAATGTACTCCATTTTATCATTTGGTTGGTCAGGAAGAGCAAAACATTGGAATCGATTTGAATTGGTGTCTTTAGTTTTAGCTGGTTTGGCCACTCCTCTCGTATTTTCGGTTCACTCTATTGTATCCTTTGACTTTGCTACTTCTGTAATTCCTGGATGGCATACCACCATTTTCCCGCCGTATTTCGTTGCAGGTGCCGTGTTCTCTGGTTTTGCCATGGTACAGACTTTATTGTTGGTAATGCGCAAGGCAATGGGACTCGAGGCATATATTCACACGAAACATGTCGAATATATGAATATCGTAATCATGGTAACTGGTTCAATTGTAGGAACAGCTTATATCACCGAGTTATTCATTTCATGGTATTCGGGAGTAGAGTATGAAGCTTATGCTTTTATCAATAGGGCTACTGGACCTTACTGGTGGGCTTATTGGGCGATGATGACTTGTAATGTTATATCTCCTCAGTTAATGTGGTTCCGTCCTTTAAGAAGAAGTCTGTTATTCACTTTTATTATTTCCATAGTTGTAAATATTGGTATGTGGTTCGAGCGCTACGTGATTATTGTTACCTCGATTCACAGAGATTATATTCCTGCTGCATGGAGTATGCATTACCCAAGTCATATAGATATTGGTGTATATGTCGGAACGATTGGAATTTTCTTCGTATTCTTCCTCCTTTTCGCGCGTTACTTCCCTGTTTTAGCGTTGAATGAGGTTAAAACGATTTTGAAGTCTTCTGGTGAATCATATAAGAATGCCCCAGACAATGGGCATCATGATGCAGCACATTAATAAAATTAATAATTAGAAAATGGCAGATAAAGTATTATATGCGATGTATGACGACGACGAAGTGCTAAAAGATGGTGCTAAGAAGTTGGTAACAAATGGTGTGAAAATAAATGAAGTATTCTCGCCTTTTCCCATCCATGGTATTGATCCTATTATTGGGGTTAAAAATACCCGATTGGGAATCATGGCATTTATTTATGGTTTGACAGGTACGACATTGGCAACTTTGGGTATGCGCTATTTTATGATAGTAGACTGGCCTATGAATATTGGGGGTAAACCTAATTTCTCTTATGTTGAAAATATGCTGTCTTTCATACCTATTACATTTGAATTTACGGTGTTATGTGCGGCGCATGGTATGGCAATAACCTATTTGTTAAGAAATAAAACCCTTCCAGGGATGCCAGCTCAAAATCCTGATCCCAGAACGACTGATGATAAGTTTGTTATCGAAATACGTATGTCAGAAAACGATCAGTTTTCAGCTTCTGAAATGGAAAATATGTTAAAAGATACCGGTTTAATAGAGTTAGACCAAAAAGATATTTAAAGAAAATTAATACGACTTTGGTATAAAGGCCAATAACAGTTAAGT
>CANHJY010000031.1 GCA_947461185.1 Flavobacteriales bacterium | reverse complement strand
GATTCAAACTGGAAAATTTAGAGAGGATTTGTTTTACAGATTGAGTACCGTTCCCATTCATTTGCCCTCACTAAAAAACAGGAAAGAGGACATTCATTTAATATTTAGGAAGTTTGCGCACGATTTTGCCGAAAAATATCGAATGCCGAGTATCAAACTAAAAGAGGATGCTATTGACTTTTTGAATGCATACAATTGGCCTGGGAACATTCGACAACTAAGAAATTTGGTTGAGCAATTATCAGTAATTGAGACCGAAAGGGATTTGGATTTGGAAACAATTAGGCAGTATCTTCCTGAAAATGAAGAGCAGGTCCCGATAAAAATGAATAATGAGGGTTCTGGTGAAAGTTATTCAGAGCGTGAAATCATGTACAAATTTTTGTTTGACATGAAAAAAGACCTCACGGAATTAAAAAAATTGGTTTTAGAATTGATCAAACAAGATGGAAATATTCACCTCAATACTGATCAAACAGCCGTAATCAATAGAATACATCAAGAGTTGAATTCACCAATCGGTACGACTAGAGTTTTACCTTCTTCGCTAGAGCCAATCGGAGCAGTTGCAATCATGGGAGCACCTACTGATGATTTCGAAATCCACGAAGAAATAGAGGAATCTCTTTCATTAGAAGACCGAGAAAAAGAACTCATTCAGAAAGCATTAGAAAAACATCGTGGAAAAAGAAAGTACGCTGCACAGGAACTCGGAATTTCCGAGCGCACATTGTACAGGAAAATTAAAGAATTCAATTTGTTAGATTGATGCGCTCTATTTACATATGTACCCTTGGGTTGTGTTTATTGCTGAGTTCCTGTTGGCCATCAAGCGTCTCATTGATTGATAGCGGAGGTATGCCGGAGGAATGGAAAACTTTCACGTTGAAGACACTTGAAAACAAGGCTCCAAACACGCCATTAAGTTATGCGGCTATTTTATCAGAAAAAACAAAAGATGCAATTCAAAACAATACGAGATTGATGTTAAATCCAATCAACGGAGCTGGTGAATTATCTATTGAAGGCGTCATAACAAATTATTCAATAACTCCAGTTGCACTTCAAGAGGGTGACAATTCTCAAAAGAATAGGTTAAGCATAAGTGTGGAATTTTCTATTTTTGTAACCAAGCCAAAGGAGGATAAAATTACATTGAGCACAACACGTTTTGTGGATTATGGGTCTTCAACTGACTTGGCTTCAGCAGAAAACGGTTTATTAGACGAGGTGAATAATCAAATAACACAAGATTTAGTAAATAAATTGATGTCGAATTGGTAATGATAAATTTACAGGAAATAGCGCAGCTTATTGAGGGTAATTTTCAAATTGAAAATCATCAAATAGATGATCTTTTCGAAATGAAAAACAAGTATCCTTATGCGCAGATATTTCCCATCATTTATTTGAAATCACTTGCAAAATTAAAAGATGTTGGATTCGAAGAGGAATTGGAGAAAAACGCTTTTATGATTGCTGACAGAACGCAGCTCTATGATTTCATCAATGACAATTCAGTACCCACCGCAATTGAATCTAGAATTGATACAAGTGAAGTAAATCATTCGATTGAAACGGAAAGTAAATCTATAATTCTATCTATTGAAGACAAACCTATAGCAATTGATTCAACTGAAAAAAGCATTCATGAAAATGACACCATTCAGCATATTGCAGTAAATTCAGAAAATGAGTTCACTCCTACACTATCAACCATTCCAAAACTTGAAAGTTTCAGTGACTTTGAAGATGAATTGGACGGAATAGTTATACCACTAAAGATCACATCAAATAATGATCTAGCAGCGCAAGAAGCAGAAGAAAAAGATACCCAAACCAAACAAGAAATATCGGAAGCATCAACATCCGAAGTAATAATTGACACAAGTCAAATCTCCGATAATAATGATTTAAAGTCTTTAGAAAAAGAAATAATTGCTCATGCCATTGCATCTAATTATAATCTTGATCATTTAGACAATATTCCTCAGGAATCTAGAGAAGAAAATATTTCCCCAATAGATATTACCAATAATAAAAAATCATTTCTTTCTTGGCTTCAGTCTAACGCAACAGATTTAACAGAGGTCAAAGATGAAAAACAACGTGTTCAAGAGATTTTAAGTAAGTTTATTTCAGAAGAACCGAAAGAAGTTATTGAAAATTCTAGAACTGAACAGCCTGAAAAAATTAAAAAGGAATTTTTTTCTCCAATTAAGCAAGCCAAAGAAAGTTTAAACGAAGAGGTAATGCCAGTAAGCGAAACATTAGCCAAAATTTATGCGATTCAGGGCAATTTTCCCAAAGCAATTTATTCTTATGAGCAATTAATGTTGATTAATCCAGAAAAAAAAGTTTTCTTTGCATCCCGAATTAAAGAATTAAAGAAAAAATTAAATACGTAAACAATGGACTTCATTCTTACATCTATAATTATAATCGCTGCCATTCTCTTGGTATTAGTGGTATATGTACAAAATCCTAAAGGCGGTGGCCTTAGCTCAGATTTTGGTTCAGCGCAACAAATTGGCGGAGTTAAAAAAACTAATGATTTTATTGACAAAGCAACTTGGACATTAGCTGGAATTATCATGGTAGTTAGTATAGTTCTAACAATTAGATCACCAAAATCAATTGAGCAATTGCAACAAGAAGCTGCTGAAGAAAAACAAGCTCAAACAGAGCAAAGTGAAGGCGGTCAAAGCCAACAGCAGGGGCAAGCTAAGCAATAATTATTTTTAAATAAATAGGAATGTCAGTATGTCAGCGTACTGACATTTTTTTTGCCAAAAAAGTAGCTAAAAATGAAAAAATGTCCCATTGTGTCGAGTGGCATAATATTCGACAATTCGGGTTCGAATCATAAAAATTTATAAGTATTATGTCGATTAAGTTTAAACCTTTGGCAGATCGAGTTCTGATTGAACCAGCGCCGGCAGAACAAAAAACAGCAAGTGGTATAATCATTCCTGACACAGCGAAAGAGAAGCCATTAAAGGGCAAAATTGTAGCTGCAGGAAATGGTAAAAAAGATGAGCCAATGACAGTAAAAGTTGGTGATGAGGTACTTTACGGTCAGTATTCTGGGACAGAGATTAAGTTGGATGGTAATACCTACTTGATCATGAAAGAGTCTGACATTTATGGAATTTTTTAATTAATAATTAAACTAAATTAAAATGGCAAAAGAAATATTTTTTGACGTTGAAGCGCGTGATAAATTAAAGAAAGGTGTTGATTCACTTGCTAATGCGGTAAAAGTAACTTTAGGTCCAAAGGGGCGCAACGTAGTTATAGGTAAAAAATTCGGTGCTCCACACATCACCAAAGATGGTGTTACTGTAGCTAAAGAAATAGAGTTAAAAGACCCAATCGAAAATATGGGTGCTCAAATGGTAAAAGAGGTGGCATCAAAAACAGCTGACATAGCTGGAGATGGCACAACTACAGCGACAGTTCTAGCACAGGCAATTATTGGAGCTGGGTTGAAAAATGTTGCTGCTGGTGCTAATCCAATGGATTTGAAACGTGGAATCGACAAAGCTGTGCAAGAAGTAGTCAAAAACTTGCAAAAATTATCAAAGCAAGTAGGTAATGACAACGACAAAATCAAGCAAATTGCGACTATTTCAGCTAACAACGACGAAACAATAGGGAAATTGATAGCTGAGGCAATGAAAGTTGTTGGAAATGATGGCGTCATTACAGTTGAAGAAGCAAAAGGTACCGAAACCGAGGTAAAAACTGTTGAAGGAATGCAATTCGATAGAGGTTATCTTTCGCCATATTTTGTTACCAATACGGACAAAATGATTACTGAAATGGACAAACCATTGATTTTAATCTGTGAGAAGAAAATTTCTAACATGAAAGAACTTTTACCAATACTAGAACCTGTAGTTCAATCTGGAAGAGGTCTTTTAATAATTGCTGAAGATGTCGACGGCGAAGCGCTTGCTACTTTAGTAGTTAACAGACTAAGAGGTTCTCTTAAAATTGCAGCAGTAAAAGCTCCAGGCTTTGGGGATAGAAGAAAAGCTATGTTAGAGGATATTGCCGTGTTAACTGGAGGTCAAGTAATTTCTGAAGAAAGAGGATATACCTTAGAGAACACAACGTTAGACATGTTAGGAACCGCTGAAAAGATTGAGATCGATAAAGACAACACAACAGTTGTTAACGGTGGCGGCAAAAAAGCTGATATTCAGGCTAGAGTTGGACAAATTAAAGCTCAAATAGAATCTACGACATCTGATTACGATCGTGAGAAACTACAAGAACGTCTTGCGAAACTTGCGGGAGGAGTTGCTGTTTTATATGTAGGCGCACCTACAGAAGTTGAGATGAAAGAGAAAAAAGACCGTGTAGATGATGCATTAGCGGCAACAAGAGCTGCGGTTGAAGAAGGAATTGTACCAGGTGGAGGAGTTGCATTGATTCGATCTATCGAAACGCTTGATCAACTCAAAGGTGAAAATGAGGATGAATTAACCGGTATTCAAATTGTGAGAAGAGCGGCAGAAGAGCCTTTACGACAAATTATTGCTAACGCAGGAGGAGAAGGTGCTGTAATTGTTCAAAAAGTTCGTGAAGGAAAAGACGACTTCGGATACAATGCAAGGACTGAAACCTATGAAAAGCTATACAAAGCTGGTGTTATCGATCCAACAAAAGTTACAAGAATTGCTGTTGAAAATGCGGCTTCAATTGCATCCATGTTATTGACTACGGAATGTGTGATTGCAGATGAACCAGAAGAAAACGCTCCAGCAATGGGTGGAATGCCTGGTGGAATGCCTGGAATGATGTAAGCAGACACTGCGCAAATCAGTT
Source organism: Flavobacteriales bacterium (assembly GCA_947461185.1). Lineage (GTDB taxonomy): Bacteria > Bacteroidota > Bacteroidia > Flavobacteriales_D > Crocinitomicaceae > M0103. Next base: position 7,722 of record CANHJY010000031.1, on the reverse strand, counting down.
CAATCAGAATTGCGTGTGAAGAATATAGAATCCGTCGATTGACGGATTCTTTTTCGTTTCTTGTTTCCCGATTCGCTCGGATAACTAGAACGTCATTATATAAAAAAGCTCCTTCGGGAGCTTTTCTTTTATTGTAATTTTTGAATTTCCAACTTCAAAGTTTCCTTATCAATGTATCCTTTGTTAGTCCAGGTCAATTCGTTATTCTTATAAATCTGCACAACTGGCAAAGCGCTTATACCAAGTTCTTCGCTCAGTTTTCTATTTTGATCGACATCAATCCTTAAAACGACAAGATTTTCTTTCAATTCTTCAGCCAAGGCTTCCAATTCAGGTTTCATTTTTTTACAAGGAGCACACCACTCTGCATAAAAATCAACTAAGACTATTTTATCAACATCAATTGAATCTTTAAAGGCATCCATCGACAAACCATTACTTGGAATTGATGTTTGAACCTCTGTCAAACCTTCCGACCTCCACTTCATCATGCCTCCATTCATTTCGATAACCGTTTTATATCCTTCACTCCTTAAATATTCTGCAGCTGCGGCACTTCTCCCACCGCTCAAACAATAAACAAAAACTGGAATGTTCTTATCTAATGTTGCAGCTTGATTTTTAAATTCCGAAGAATTCCAATCCAAATTAAGTGCACCTTCTAAACGACCAGTGGCAAATTCACTCGGAGTTCTTACATCAATTAATTGATTGGGTGAAGTATTTTGCAACTTTTCTGCAAAAGCCTTTGGTTCCATTACCTGCTTTTCTTCCTCCACAGTCTGTCCGATGGAACAGGAGACGATATTAAAAATTAACAATACTAAGGCAAACAATTTTGATGTTTTCATAACTTAACTTTTTAGTGCTTAAAAATAATATCGGTAATTGGAATAAAAAGAAACAAATGTTACACATATAAATGATAATGAAAACAAAATAATTCCAATAAAAAAGGAGCCGAAGCTCCTTTTTAAAATATTGTAGAATATAATTAATATCTATAATGTTCGGCTTTAAATGGCCCTTGAACCTCAACTCCAATATAATCAGCTTGATCTTGAGATAACATTTCAAGTTCAACTCCAATTTTTGCAAGGTGAAGTCGCGCTACTTTTTCATCAAGGTGTTTAGGTAGCATATAAACATCATTCTCATAATTTGCGCTATTGAACCACAATTCCAATTGTGCCAGAGTTTGATTTGTGAATGAATTGGACATTACAAAAGACGGGTGACCTGTTGCACATCCTAAATTAACCAATCTTCCTTCAGCAAGTACAATGATTTCATTACCATTTACATTGTATATGTCAACTTGTGGTTTTACCGTATACTTGGTTGAACCATAATTTGAATTCAGCCATGCCATATTGATTTCATTGTCAAAATGCCCAATATTACAAACGATTGCTTTGTCTTTCATTTTTTCAAAATGACGTCCTACAACGATATCCTTATTTCCGGTAGTTGTTACAACAATATCAGCCAAATGAACAACATTGTCAAAACGCTTAACTTCAAAACCATCCATTGCAGCTTGAAGCGCACAAATCGGATCTATTTCAGTAACAATTACTCTTGCTCCCGCGCCTCTCAAAGATGCTGCAGAACCTTTACCAACATCACCATAACCGCAAACAACAGCAACTTTACCTGCCATCATCACATCGGTTGCTCTACGAATTGAATCTACAAGAGACTCTTTACATCCATATTTGTTATCAAACTTTGACTTAGTAACAGAGTCATTCACATTGATAGCTGGCATAACCAAGGTTCCATTTTTCTTACGTTCATACAAACGATGAACACCTGTTGTTGTCTCTTCAGACAAGCCTTTTATGTCCGCAGTCAATTCAGGGAAACGATCAAAAACCATATTGGTTAAATCACCACCATCATCAAGAATCATGTTAAGCGGTTTTCCATCTTGAAACGCAAATAAAGTTTGTTCAATGCACCAATCGAACTCCTCTTCATTCATTCCTTTCCAAGCATAAACAGGAATTCCTGCAGCAGCAATTGCAGCGGCGGCATGATCTTGTGTTGAGAAAATATTACAAGATGACCAAGTAACTTCGGCCCCAAGATCAACAAGCGTTTCAATCAAAACAGCAGTTTGAATAGTCATGTGCAAACAACCTGCAATTCGTGCACCAGCCAAAGGTTTTTTACCCGCATACTCCTCTCTCAATGCCATCAAACCAGGCATTTCAGCCTCAGCCAATTTAATTTCCTTTCTTCCCCATTCAGCAAGGCTAATATCTTTTACTTTATAAGATAATTTTTCTGTTGTATTACTCATGTTTCGTTTATGAATTAAAATAGATTACAAAAATACTAAAGAACTTTTTCATTTAAAAAAAACGGCTATCTTATTTACAATCAAATCATAGCTGTTTTTAAATTACAATCGTTTCTGAATTAAATCGACTAAACAGTCTATAAAAGCGGGATGATCATTTGAACTGGGCACCAATTGAACGCGTTCACCTCCACCCTTTTCAAATATTTCTTGGTACTCTTCACCTATTTCAACTATAGTTTCAAGGCAATCAGCGACGAATGCGGGGCTAAAGACCAATAATTTCTTTGCACCTTTTGCTGCCCATTCTTCTACAACTTTATCTGAAAAAGGCGTAAGCCACTTTTTATCTAATCTTGACTGAAAGCATACGGTATATTTATCTTCAGTTAAACCTAGTTTATTCGCAATTAACCTAGTTGTTGCATAGCTAGTCGCCTTGTAACAAAACTTATTCTTTTCATTCACTTCAGATTCACAAGGCTGATCAGCGCATAAGTCTGTGTCTTCATAAACTTTATCAACTTGCCTCTCGGGAAGTCCATGGTATGAAAAAAGAATATGGTCAAATTCATCAAAATTAAATGCTTTTGCTCGGTCAACGATTGAATTGATATAACCATCATGACTCCAAAACTGACTTACTATCTTCACTTCAGGAATTACCCACCATTTCCTAATAATGTTCATTGCCTTTTCAATAGCCGATCCAGATGAGGCACTAGCGTATTGCGGAAATAATGGGACAATAATAAGTTGATCATAATTTTCCTTTTGCATGCGTTTAAGAACACTATCCATTGAAGGATTTTGGTAACGCATGGCCATTTCAATTTTTACGGTGCTTGCATCAAACTTTTGCTGAACCAATTCAACTACCCTTTCTGTATGGACTTTTAATGGGGATTTCCCTCTTCCATGTTCCCACAATTCCTTGTACACTTTAGCTGATTTCGGAGCACGAAAAGGGACAATAATTCCATTTACCAGCAATTTACGCGGTAACCAAGGTAAATCAATAACTCTTGGGTCATTCAAAAATTCACTTAAATAACGTCTAACATCGCTCGTTTTAGGACTATCTGGCGTTCCAAGTTGAATTAAAAGCACACCTGTTTTCATCTTATGATTTTATTTTATACTTTGAGTATTATTAAAAAAGAGTTTTTGTTGCCAATTTTCCATTTGATGTGATTCCAATAGACCTAACCTAAGGAGTGAATTGACCACATCATTAAATATGGTTGAATTGAAATTTTGAGTGGACCACGAAGTACTTTCTAGCCATTCCGTAACACCACCTAATTTTAAATTGTATCTCCATGCAATAATTTGAGCTAAATCTTCATTCGACTTCAATTCAGAAGATTTTTCTTTGACAATATCCATCATATTTTTCAAAACATCATAATGCGTTTCAAAAACTTCCTTCTTAGCAGCAATCACAAAACAGGGCCAAGGTGTTGTTATGGTGTCAATACAACGACACTTTTCCAATTCACAAAACGGTTGAGTGGTATATTTTTCCCAAAGAAAGCCTTGGGAGGTATTATTTTTCAAAGCCCAAAGTCCTCCATAAATATCCCCAACAACATTAAAATCGAGCTTAGATTTATCCCAATTTAATTGCTCTGCTAATAGATAAGTCATTAAATGAGAACCAGAACCTTCGCGTGAAATCGCGAAGCACTTGTTATTCAAATCTGCAAGTTCATTAATATCAGATTCAAAAGGGACATGAACACCCCAAATCAAAGGTGAGTCAACAAATACATCCAATATATTGGCCTGAAGTCCCTGCAAAATAGCTTTGGTAATTCCTTCTGTGAGTATAACGGCTATATCAATAGAACCGGTTTCCAGACCACGAACCATTTGACCTGTACCTCCATTCATGTCACTCCAATGCAAATCAAGTCCAATTTCTTTAAATTTACCTTCTTCAATGGCCAACCTCCATGGAAGATTAAAATGTTCAGGGACACCTCCTATTTTAAGTCCTATCATTGAAATTAATTATCATCTGATTTAAACTGCATCTCGAAAAGCTTTTTATAAATTCCGTCTAATTGTAAGAGTTCTATGTGGGTTCCTGATTCAACTATTTGCCCATGATCAAGCACCACAATACAATCGGCATTCTGAATAGTGGAAAGTCGATGTGCAATTACAATAGAAGTTCTTCCTTTAGTAACTTCATTAGTTGCTTGTTGAATAAGCTGTTCAGATTCGTTATCAACGCTTGAAGTTGCTTCATCAAGAATTAAAATAGACGGATTGTACACTGCTGCTCTAATGAAGGATAATAATTGTCTTTGTCCAACAGATAATACACCGCCTCTTTCTCCCACTTGATAATCGTAACCATTTGGAAGTTTGGAAATAAAATCGTGCGCCCCTATTTTCTTTGCAGCCCTTATCACTTCATCTCTTGAAATATTAGGATCACCCAAGGTAATATTGTTGTGAACAGTATCGGAGAATAAAAATACGTCCTGAAGAACTATTGCAATATTCTTTCTTAAATGTGTTAATGAAATCGATTTTAGGTCCACTTCACCAATATAAATTTCACCTTTTTGATAATCGTAAAATCTACTCAACAAGTTAACAATTGTTGACTTTCCAGCGCCTGTTGCACCAACAAAAGCAACAGTTTTACCTCTGGCAATATTTAGATTAATATCTTTTAACACCCATTGTTCATCCTGATAAGCGAAAGAAACATTTTCGAATTTTATATCTTGATTAAAACTAGCAGTCGTATTTTCCCCTTCATTCTGCACATGTTCGCTAAGATCTAAAATTTCAAAAACCCTTTCAGCTCGAATAGTACCCCTTTGAAGAATATTGAATTTATCAGCTAATTGACGAATTGGTCTAAACAACATGTTTACGTATAAAGTAAACGATATGATTTCCCCGTACATTGATTTTATTTCAATTTCGTTTTTACCAGTGCTTTTTAATGCACCATAGACAAGAAGCAGCGCTATCGATAAGGAACTAAGCAATTCAACTACAGGAAAGAAAATAGAATTTGCCCAAACAGCATTGATATGAGCTTGACGATGGCCTTTATTAATTTCTTGAAAATTTGCCAGTTCTTTTTCTTGTCTACTAAAAAGCTGCAAAATGGACATTCCGGTCAATCTTTCCTGAACAAAGGTGTTCAATTTGTTAACTTGAATGCGTTCCAATTGAAAAGAATCACGCATTGCTCTAGCAAAAATTCGAGTTGCGAAAATCAACAAAGGAATAGGCAAAACAGTCATCAATGTCAATTCCCAATTCATCCAAAACATGGCACAAATAATCACGATTAGCGCTAGTAAATCTCCTGCGATATCCATGAGTCCAGAGGAAAAAACTTCAGTGATTGCTTCTAAATCAGAAACTAATCTTGTGACAAGAGTACCAACAGGAGATTTATCAAAATAACTTGTTTTAAACCTTACAAGATGAGCAAAAAGCTTGTCCCTTAAGTCCCTTATTACAGACTGAGCAAGTAAGTTAGAAAAATAAGAATTTACAAACTGGATCAAGGCCTCAATTCCCAATAAAACAGCAATTACAGCAAACCAAAAAAGTAGCATTTCTGCATTTTGATCTTTGACAATGTAATTATCGACCATTTTACCGATTAGCATAGGTCGGGAAGGGCCTAAAAAAGCTAGGGTAATTGTGCAGATTAATGCAATTACTAAATATTTCCTGTAGGGTTTTGTGTAGGTTATCAACCTCCAAAACACCCCTAAATTAATACTAGCTTTTTCTGACATTTACAGCAAAGTTACCCAAAAAAAGAGCAGAGAAAAATACTCATCGAAAAACTCACACATTTAAGACAATTTATAATTCTGAATGTTTAAAATTCAATTACTTTTACAGCCTATCACAATTTTATGGTTCATAATTTATCAATAACAAATTCCATTTTTTCGACTTTTCTCGCAGAAATCAGGGATCAAAATATTCAGAAAGACGCCATGCGATTTAGAAGAAATATGGAACGTATTTCAGAAATCCTTGGTTATGAATTATCAAAAAAACTTGAATACAGCCAAGAAATGGTGACTACCCCACTTGGACAAGCTGAAGTTTTCAAATTAAGTCAACAGCCAGTTCTGGCCACTATTTTAAGAGCAGGTTTAAGCATGCATCAAGGTTTATTGAATTATTTTGATTCAGCTGAAAGCGCTTTTATTTCAGCGTATAGAAAACATTCAAGTGCAGAGGATTTTGAAATTCAAGTAGAATATTTAGCTGCTCCAAAAATTGATGGTAAAACGCTAATAATTAGTGATCCGATGTTGGCGACAGGAAGCTCTATGGTCATGGTATATAAGGCATTATTACAGCAAGGTAAACCATCAAGAACTGTTATTGTTGCTGCAATTGCAACAGTTGATGCCATTGAATTTGTGAAACGGCATTTACCTGAAAATACAGAAATTTGGGTTGGAGGTATTGATAAGGAATTAACCGCTCAATCCTATATAGTTCCCGGTCTTGGTGATGCAGGTGATTTGGCTTATGGTGAAAAATGTTAATTTGAATCCATGAATTGGGGAATAATAAGTAGTGTATTTTTTCTATCTACGTTCAAATTTATGTTTGCTCCATTTACTGGTTATGGGCTAGGCCTTCCATTTTGGGAGACGTATTTCAGTTCTGTAGCTGGAGGAACCTTTGGCGCTGCTATTTTCTATTATGCAAGTGAAGTTTTCATGAGGTATTCTCTCAAAAAAAGAAAAGAAAAGGAAAATGATTTAAAAGAAAAAGGGCTACCTGTTCCCAAAAAGAAAAAGTTCACAAAAACCAATCGATTTATCATTAGATTAAAAAGAAGGCTGGGAATTTATGGCATTTGTTTTTGGGCACCTTTTCTGCTTTCTGTTCCGATAGGTAGCATTGTAGCTGCAAAGTTTTACGGGAAATTCGGAAAAACCTTTCCGCTAATTGTTCTCGGAATGTGTCTAAACGCCATGGCAACCTGTTCTCTGGCATATCTCGTATTTTAAATTGAAAGACAAACATTTATTTTTTGACCTCGATCGAACGCTTTGGGACTTTGATAAAAACTCACAAGCAGCTTTGGAACATTTATTTGTTGAGCTCGAATTAAATCAAAAAATCTCCTCCTTTCACATTTTCCATGATATCTACAAGGAAAACAATTCGAAATTGTGGAAGGCGTATGGTGAAGGTAGGATACAAAAAGATCATTTGAGGTACGAAAGATTCAGAAGTACTTTAATTGCATTTGAAATTTTTGATGAAAACATCGTTCAACAAATAAGTGATGCTTATGTAAATTTATCTCCTCAATTGACACATTTGTTTCCAAATACATTGGAGACTTTGGATGAATTAAAGCAGTCCAAATACAATATGCACATCATTACAAATGG
>CANHJY010000030.1 GCA_947461185.1 Flavobacteriales bacterium | reverse complement strand
CTTCTAAAAATCCTGGGATCATGCCGCCACTAGAAAAAGGAAACTCAATAGGTTCTTTTCTATCATACGATGAATCGAATTTCTTTCCATCTTTGAAAAGCGTTCCAGTGTAATGTACTGACAACATTTGGCCGAATTCCGGTTTTGCGCCTTCGCCCGGATTTTCAATAATATAAACTAAACCGCTAGGTGAGGCAATTGCATTAGGATAGGTCTTTTTAACCTCATTGAAGAAAGTGGTTTTGTATTGTTCCATTTTCATCTCTTCAGCCGCCGCTTGTGCAGCAATTTTTAACTTTGTAGCGTTGTAGGTTTCGTTAAAAACTTTTGTTGCATCCCATTTTTTAGCAGCAGTTCCAACACGGATTATTTTAACAGTTTGCATTGCATCTCCTTGTTCTATGGCATTAACAATATCCTGTCCTTCTAAAACATGACCAAAAACGGTATGTTTACCGTCCAACCAAGGTGTTTCTTTGTGGGTAATGAAGAATTGACTACCGTTTGTTGCAATACCTGAATTGGCCATAGATAAAATACCAGGGCCACTATGCGTTAAATCTGGATGAAATTCATCGTAAAACTGATATCCAGGGCCACCAGTTCCGTTACCTTGTGGATCACCACCTTGAATCATGAAATCTTTAATCACGCGGTGAAATTTGATACCATCGTAGAAAGGTTTTGTAAAACTAAGGCTATCAAAAACCTTGAAATTACCTTCTGCGAGGCCTACAAAGTTGGCAACAGTCATTGGAGTTTTCTCATATTCCAACACACAAGTAATTTTTCCTTTAGATGTATTGAATTCGGCATATATTCCATCTGCCAATTTGTTTTGGGCGTTAACACCCAACGTAACCATTAAGAATAATGATAGCACAATTTTTAAAGTTGATTTTTTCATAACAATTGATTCTGGTTTTTAATTTCTTTTGTCGATACCCCAAAGCATTTTATTTCGGATGGTATCTAAAAAGTTGTTGTCTTCAAATTTAATAACATTAATCATGAACTCGGCTTTCGTAACCAATACTTGCTCACCTTGGCTTATGTTTTTTGAATTACCGTCCAAACTGATGAGGTATTTTCTTCCTCTACCTTCAATACTTAAAGATATGGGAAGGTGATCAGGAACCACAACAGGGCGGACATTCAAATTATGAGGAGCTATGGGTGTAAGTATATGCACAAGACAACCTGGAGTTACAATCGGACCGCCACAACTCAAATTGTATGCCGTAGATCCTGTGGGTGTTGAAACGATGAGTCCATCTGCCCAATAGCTGTTCAAATATTTATTGTCTAAAGCGGCATGAACAGTGACCATTGAGGCAGAATCTTTCTTTTGGATGGTAACTTCGTTAAGTGCAAAATTATCTTCACCAAAAAGATCTTCTTCAGTTTTTACGCGAACTAAAGATCGTTTTTGATATTCAAAGTTCTTATTTTTAACTTGTTCAAGGGTCTGCAGTAATGCATCTTGTGAAATATTAGCAAGGAATCCTAGTCTTCCGGTATTAATGCCTAAAATTGGCACACCAGAGTCTCGAATGAAACTTACACTTTTGATAAATGTTCCGTCACCACCGACACTCAAGGTTAGGTCAATGCCTTTATGGAAATCTTTGTGTGAAACAAATTCATCGGTTTTCTGACTTAAGCCTATCTTATTTTTCAACTGCTGCTTCAGTTCTGTTTCAAGGATTGGTTTCCATCCTAAATCCTTTAAGTCTTTCAGAAGTTGTTCAAAAACATGACTGTTTTGTCTCGTGACTTTTTTACCGTAAATCGCTACGTTCATTTTACAATTTCAAGAAATTCATCAAAGATTCATAACGATTTTGGATATCGTCGTCGACTTCACTTTTTTGATAAGATGCTTTGATCACATAATCATACCTCTCAAAAGTACGAATAATTCTACCTAACTCAATCTGATTAATCTTTAAAGTAACCTCTAATTTCGTTGAATCCGGCGGAGACATGATGTAAGAACTCAATATTTTCGCATTATTACTTTCAACAATTTGTGCAATTTGCGACATAGAATAATCATGCGAGTTTAACTCTAAAACAATTATTCCTCCGGGTTCTTTTATACTGCCGGTTCCAGCAATTAAAGTAAGGAGGTGATAGACCGAAGTGCAGCCAACATAGTGTTCCTGTTCGTCAAGTATTGGAAGTACGCTTATTCTATGCTCTGATATTTTGTACAAAACTTCATAAATATGCGCGTTCGATAAAACATAAGGTCTTGGTAAGTGATCAAACAGTTTATCTAAAGTTTCATTTAAGTTCATTTTATCCAGAATTTCTGTTTCTGAAATTAAGCCAACGAAATTCCCATTTTTTAAAACGGGAAGGTGGGAAACTTTAAATTCATCCATCCAAATTAAGGCCTTTTCACCTGTGTCCAAGTGATTTAACGGAGGGATCTCTTCTGTTATTAATTCAATTGCTCTCATTTGTATTGCCAAAGTAGTAAAATCCTTCTGAACTTTGTACTTTTGGATGACCAAAAATTGTTCCTTTATTATGACAAAATTAAGTGTCAACATCAATAAAATTGCTACCCTAAGGAATTCAAGGGGAGGAAATAAGCCTAATGTAGTTCAGGTAGCTTTAGATTGCGAACGATTTGGTGCAGATGGGATTACCGTGCATCCGCGTCCTGATGAGCGGCATATTACATACCAAGATGTACTAGATTTGAGTAGGGTTTTAACTACCGAATTCAATATCGAGGGCTATCCGGATGATCGATTCATGCAATTAATTGAACAAGTAAGACCTGCTCAGGCAACTTTGGTTCCCGATCCGCCGCATGTTTTAACTTCTTCAGCTGGTTGGGATACGATTAAAAATTATGCTTTTCTCCAGGATACCATAGCAACATTAAAAGGATGGAATGTTCGTGTTTCCATATTTATGGAGACTGAATTACAGCAAATCGAAAATGCTCAAAAAACTGGAACAGATCGAATTGAGTTATATACTGGCCCATATGCCGAGCATTTCTATGAAGATCGCGCTGAAGCAGTTAAGCATTATGTTTTAGCAGCAAAAAAAGCAAATGAATTAGGACTGGGTATTAATGCAGGGCATGATCTTAATTTAAATAATTTGAGGTATTTTAAGCAACACATTCATGGTTTAATGGAGGTGTCTATAGGACATGCGTTAATTTCAGATGCACTTTATTTTGGGTTAGAGAATACCATTCAACAGTATAAATTTCAACTTGTCGATTAATTATTTTTCGAGGTGAACGGTAGTTTGCGGGAATGGGATTTTTATACCGTTTTCTCTAAAAAGTCGATCAATCTCGAATCGAATTTCTGATTTATAATTGTTGATATCCCAACTTTGATCTGCCCAAAATATTAATTCGAGATTTAATCCGTTATCTCCAAAGTTTGCCAAACGCACATTAATTTCTTCTGGCATACGTATTTTGGGGTGCGATAAAGCAGCTTTGATAATGAGGGATTTAATAAGTTCAACGGGACTTCCGTATTCGACAGTAAGTGTAATTTTGAATCTCGATAATTCTGACCCATGGCTCCAGTTCTCAATGAATTCTTGTGTTAATTTGGCATTGGGAATAATAAGCACATTTCCATCTCTGGTTTCAATTTGGGTAGTGCGAATACTTATTTTTAAAATTTTTGCAACGATAGATTCGGTTTTTCCTCCATTGGAAATTTCAACGATGTCTCCAACTCTAATATTTCCTTCGAAAAGTAATACGAGTCCAGAAAAAATGTCTTTAAATACATCTTGTAAACCAAGACCAACTCCCACTAATAATGCGGCAGATCCAGTCAATAGTAAGGTTAAGTCTACATTGATTGCACGCAAGCTCATCATAATTGCAAATATGTAAATCACATATTTTGCTAATTGAACATAGACGTATTCTGTTCCTGCAGTATTTTCTCCATTTTTACGCAATTTCCTGCTGATATATATTCGGATAATGTTAAGCAGCATTTTGGCACCAAAAAATATAGCGATGATTACCAAAACATGATAGAAGCTTAAAATGAAATAATCTGATTCAATTAGTCTGAAGTTGAGAAAATCGCCAAAAGTCACATTTTTGTTATTGACATTAAAGCTGAGGATCGCAACATAAACTGCTAATAAATAAACACTTTGACTTACAACCTTCAGCCAGTTTGAAAGTCTACCATCAATTGTAATATTTGCATTTTTAAAAGATTGCTTAAGTCTTCTGTGTAAAATTCTTCTTAGCGCAACAGCGACAATAAAAATCAGAAAAAACAATAAAATATTGAGTAAACAAATTTTGTAAGGTCCAAGGTTAAAAAGCGTTTCTTTGAGCATGTTTATTTATCTTAAAATGGTTCGACCGAGTTTTTCAGCAAAAATCATTTTGATTTTTTCATAAGCCATTTGCTGTGCAAGCAAATCCATTAACTCTTCTTGACTGAGTTGTGAATTGGTTTCAAGTTGGGTTCGGATATCGTTAATGAATGATTCAACTTTCAATGCTTTAAAACGGTATAATGCCTGCGTTACCGTTTCTTGAAGCCGATCAAGTTCTGTTCTTGTTGAAATATTGTAGCTGCTTACCCATTTGGAGCTCAATTCATGAGAATCAGATTCAATTTCAGTCACGAAACGAACTATTTCTTGATCTTCCATTCGAATTAAATAGCTTGAGGAGTACAATGTTTTTTGTTCAAGACCCTCTATTATGATGGCGTATACTTTGGCATGAATTGGAAATGAAAAGTTTAATTCATCTTTATCGAGTTCATGGTGAATAAGTTCGATAACACTTGTTTCGACTTCAATTTTTTTTCCTGATTCGTCAAGTTGCTCCACCTTTATCAGGTAAGTTCCATATTTTATAAGTATTCGAATCAGTTCATATTCATCTTCAAGAACAATTTTTTCTTGCTGTAAAGGATTTACAGCAGCTAAATCAACATTTTTTGTTGGTTCCTTGATAACAGTTAAATCCAATAATTCAGAGGCGTCATTTTGCCTTGCAATTGTATTTCTTCTATATTTTATAAGTTCTGCAACGAGAATTTGTTCGTCTAATTCAAATCGTTCTGCTAGCTGCTGTGTATAAACCGTTCGCATAATCTGGTCAGGAATCAAGGCAACAGATTGTACAATATCTCTGATTAATCCAGCTTTTTTAATCGGATCATTATTACTATCTTTTAATAAAATGTCAGATTTAAATGAAATAAAATCTTGTGTGTGATTTTTAAGATATTCGTCTAATTCAGCAGTTGACGAACGCTTGGAAAAAGAATCGGGGTCCTCGCCATCAGGAAAAAGTACAACTTTCACATTCATTCCTTCTTCTAGGATGAGATCTATACCCCTAAATGATGCTTTAATTCCAGCAGCATCTCCATCAAAAAGTATGGTGATATTTTGTGTATATCGACGTATTAATTTGATTTGTTCCTTAGTAAGTGAGGTTCCGGATGAGGATACCACATTTTGTATACCCGCTTGATACATGCTGATAACATCCGTGTATCCCTCACATAGGTAACAATTGTCGTATTTTATTACATCGTTTTTTGCGAAGAAAAGTCCGTAAAGAATTTCACTTTTGTTGTAAATCGGACTTTCAGGAGAATTGAAATACTTCGCAATTTTTTTATCGGTCAGCAGCGTTCGGCCTCCAAATCCTAAAACCCTTCCTGAAATACTATGGATAGGAAACATTACGCGTCCTTTGAAAAAATCGAAATGGCGGTTTTCCTTACTTTTCACCAATCCAATTTTTTCCAAATAATCTAATTTATATCCCTTTTCGATTGCGGCTTTATAAAAATTATCACCTGTATTGAGACAATAACCCAATTGAAATTTTTCGATAATATCTCTTCTAAATCCTCGTTCTTCAAAATAACTCAATCCAATATTTAATCCCTCATCAGAATGCATGAGATTCTCTGCAAAGTGATTTTTTGCAAATTCATTGATGATATAAAGGCTTTCTTTTTCGGAATAAGCTGCAAGTTGCTCTGGTGTTGGTGCCTGGTCCTCAGGTATTGCGATATTATATTTATCAGCTAGCCATTTTAAAGCCTCAGGATAAGAATAATGCTCTTTTTCCATTAGGAAAGTTACAGCTGTACCACCTTTTCCAGTTGAAAAGCACTTAAAAATTTGTTTAGCTGGCGAAACTACAAAAGAAGGGGTTTTCTCATCTGTAAACGGGCTCAAACCTTTAAGATTAGAACCTGCTCTTTTTAATTGTACAAATTCCCCGATGACCTCTTCGATTTTCGAAGTCTGCATGATTTCATCAACTATATGAGGGGGAATTTTCGACATTATTCGCCTTTGTTCACTTCTGATTTGAGTTTGCCATTCGGATCATAAATTTTCCAAACACCAACTGCTTTATCGTCTTTATACTCACCAGTGTAGTGAATGGACCCATTTGGATATTTAACGATGGTATATCCTGTTTTTAGACCGTGTTCATAAACTGTGTAGGAAAGTTCATTACCAGTTTCTGAATAAAACTTCCAGATTCCGTGTCTTTTTTTGTTGATATCTTGCGGTCCTTTAAATTTAATCTGTTTTTTACCTGGATACCATTCGATATACATCCCGTTTTTCATTTCAACGAGATTTTCTTCCTTTATAGGAGCAACTTCCTTTTCGGATTTTTCTTTTTCCCCGCAAGCTACGGTTAGACAAATGAGCAAAAAGGTGAGTAGTATTTTCTTCATTATCACAGTTTATTTTTGTCGTTCAATGGTGTATTCTAGCAGCCCAATCATGGATTTCTTGGCTTGAGAATCAGGGATTTCAGTCAGGAGATCTAAGGCTTTGATTTGAATTTCTTTCATTTTTTGGTAAGCATATTCAATTCCGCCGTACTCGATAACCAATGCGGTTGCTCTTGCCACCTGACTCGGGTTTTCGTTTTTATTTTTAACGATATTGATTAATTCATTTTTGACATTTTTCGGCGAATTATTGAGGACGTAAATTAAGGGCAGTGTCATTTTTCGTTCTCTGATATCTAATCCTGTAGGCTTTCCAATATTACCTGGCATTCCGTAGTCAAAAATATCATCTTTGATTTGAAAAGCGAGACCAGTTAATTCGCCAAATTGTCGCATTTTTTCTTCCATATCAGGACGATCAACCGATATTGCTCCTGCTTCGCAGCAAGTTGCAATGAGGGAAGCTGTTTTTTGGCGGATAACTTCAAAATAAATATCTTCTGTGATATCCATCTTTCGTGCTTTTTCAATCTGTAACAATTCACCTTCACTCATTTCGCGAACTGCCCTCGCAACTGTTTCGAGTAGCCGGATATTATGTTTTTCAATGGAGAGTAGTAATACTTTTGATAGCATGTAATCGCCAACAAGTACAGCTATTTTATTTTTCCAGAGTGCATTAACAGAGAAAAAACCGCGTCTTTCGTTGGCATCGTCCACGACGTCATCATGCACAAGCGTCGCTGTATGAAGCAATTCGGCCAAGATAGCAGCATCATAAGTTTTGTCGTTTACTTCACCCAACATTTTGGCTGTAAGAAAAATAAACATCGGCCTTATTTGCTTTCCTTTCTTTTTAATGATGTAGTGGGTGACCTTGTCCAACAAAGGAGCTGTTGACTGCATACTTTGTTTGAAACGATGTTCAAATTCTGTAATTTCAACACGAATAGGATTGATGATTTCTTCAACAGCTTGCATAGGTAACAAAGATAAGAACAATGTCTATCTTTTGTTTGAAATTCTTTAATAAAGAAAGACTAAATTCTATATATTAAAATTCAATAATTCTGGTTTATTGAATTAAATTCTTGAGGTGTGTTTCCAGGGTGATATATAAGATGATATTAGGCTTGATAGTTTCAATAATTTCTTTATTCAGTGCATATTTCCAGTTGTCGAAAATGAAAACACTTTCTTCAAAAGCTTCCTTTAGGAAAGGTTCAATTGCATCTGCAAAAGAGTCTCGGATAATCAATATTCGGTATTTTCCTCTGGTTTTATTTTGAAAACGTGTTTCATATTTCCAGGCGTAAGGAAATTCTTTCGGTGAGATAAAACCATATTTTTTTACAGGGTTTGCAAATGCTGTTCTTGATGCAATCACGGGAACCCTTTCTGATAAATCACTTATTCCGAGTGCTGCCTTATGGATACCATCATTTTTTACGGCTTCTTTCCAGGTGTATCCATCAATTATTTGGATAGGAAGATCCGTAAAATCTGTTTGAATTGTTGAAAGTAATAATTTGGAAATTTCATAACCCGCTTTATCGTTCCAATGGTTGTCGAGTTTAAAGTACATTGGCCCTTCTGATTTTTTATTTTTAAGGAATGAAATCGGGTTAATTATTTTAATTTTTGGGTTGTTCTTTTGAAGGTATTTGGTAAGAAGTGTTGTTCGGTTTTCAGTAGGACTTTTTCTTGTCATGTTGGGAAGTTTGTCGTCGTAGATTTGATATTTAGTCGGACAAATTAACCAATATGTTTTGATGTTTTCAGCTTCTAAATAATCCAATCTTTCATCCCAAAGGGTTTTAAATCGCTCCAGTTCTTCATTACTGAAATTTTCTCTTCCTTCGAAAATCCTTTTTTCTTCACCCCCTAAAAAATACCAGCCATCATCCCCAAAAACCAAATCATCACGGTCTGGTGGAATATTGAAGACCTTGAATTTAATTTCATGAAAAATCTTGAGTAAAGGTGTTCTGAAAGAAAAATTATCATTGAAATAATTATCAAACTCTTCAGGGAAATTATCCAGCTTGGCTAAATTGAAATTCAGTGTATCACAAAAATTTCTGTTTTCATTTTCTCTTTTAAATTCCACAAGCCAACCTCCCCAATTCAGCAATGGAAATGCAATCATTGCTATGAAAAGGAGGGGAAAATAATATTTTTTAAAGCGCGTCAAAATTTAAAATAGATAAACGGATTGTAAGAATTGGCGTTAATAAGCATTACAGCGTAAAGAAACAATCCTAAAAGGAGTGTTTGCCGAAGCATGACTTGTCTTCCAATAAAAATATTAAACTTTTCAAAAAGCAATGTATTCCAGGAAAGTCCAATTGGGGCTGCAAAACAAATTCCAACGATCAATATTAATATGTTTTCAGAATTGATGAAATAAATGAGCTCAATTTGCTCTGGAGTCTGCGCTGTGAAAAGTTGTTGAATAAATTCCAGAGCTGTTGAGAAATTTTCTATTCTGAAAAATATCCAACCTATCATTACAACAGTCATGGTATAAGCCCAGCCTATCAATGCATATTTAGACAGCAGTTTAGCTAAGCCAATACGCTCGATGATCAAGAAAAATCCATGAAAAACACCCCAAAAGACAAAGCTCCAGGTTGCTCCATGCCAAAATCCTGTTAATATAAACACCAAGCTTAAATTGAAGTAGGTTTTTGCTGAACCGGATCTGTTGCCGCCCAGCGGAATGTATACATAATCTCTAAACCATGTTGAAAGTGAAATGTGCCATCTTCTCCAAAATTCTTGGATACTTCTCGCTGTATAAGGGAGGTTAAAGTTTTCTAATAATCGGAATCCAAACATATTAGCCAATCCGATGGCCATATCAGAGTAGCCTGAAAAATCGAAATAAATCTGAAGTGTATATGCAATGGTTCCTAACCAAACTGCCGAGGCACTTAATTCTTGTGGGTTGAAACTGAAAATTTCATCTGCAAGGGCAGCCATTGTATTTGCAATAATTACCTTTTTAGCTAATCCAATAATAAATCGTTCGGCACCTTTTGTAAACAACTCCCATGATTCGGATCGACGCTGTATTTGAAGAATGATATCTTTATATCTGACAATAGGCCCTGCAATGAGCTGTGGAAAAAAGGCAACGTACAAAGCACATTCACTTAGTTTCAAATCAATTTTATCTTCTCTTCGGTAGATATCCCAAAGCATCGACATTTGGTGAAAAGTATAAAAGGAAATGCCCAAGGGTAACATGATTTTCAATTCAGGAAAAAGTGTTGCTGATGCCCCCAAATTGAAAAATAAAAGGTTGATATTCCCAATGAAAAAAGTTAAGTATTTGAAGGTGACGAGCAGTGTTACATTGGTCGCTATTCCTGCAATCAGCCAATTTTTTCTTGATTTTTTTGTACGGTTGATTTGTTTAGCAAAGAAAAAATTGATAAAAATGGATGCTATAAAAAGGAAAGTGTAACTCACACCTCCCCAAGCAAAAAATAGAATACTCAATATCAACAAGATTCCATTTTTCCAATTTTTTGGTGATAGGTAATATAAAAAAAGCGTAATCGGTAAAAAAACAAATAGGAATGTTAAACTACTGAAGAGCATTATTGTCTTATTTTGTGGGTTTCAGTAATTCTGCAGAAAGCGACACAGCTTTATTTTTGTTTGCCAATTGACCACAAGCGGCATCAATATCTTTTCCTCTGCTTCTGCGAACATTGACAATTATATTTTTGGATTCTAAGTACGCTGCGAATGCATCTACATTTTGTTTTTTAGCTTGTTGGAATTCACCGCCATCAATTGGATTATATTCAATAATATTGATTTTACAGGGGACACATTTTGCAAAATTGGCAAGTTCTTGAGCATCCTCAATTTGGTCATTAAAGCTATCAAAAATGATATATTCGAAAGTGACTCTTGAAGCCGTTTTTTCATAGAAATAACGCAGTGCATCAGCTAATTCTTCAAGATTATTGGAATCGTTGATATCCATTATGCGACTTCTTTTCTGGTCATTTGCAGCATGCAAAGAAAGTGCTAGGTTGAATTTAACCTGGTCGTCACCTAATTTCCGAATCATTTTGGCAATACCTGCAGTTGATACCGTAATTCTTCTTGGCGAAATACCAAGTCCTTTTTCTGAAGTAAGGATATCGATGGAACGTAAAACGTTTTTGTAATTGAGTAAGGGTTCACCCATACCCATGTAAACGATATTGGATAAAGTTTTATTATATAAATCGTTTGCTCTGTTTCTCAAGAATACCACTTGGTCAACAATTTCTCCTGGAGACAGATTACGCATTAGTTTCAATCTTCCGGTGGCACAAAATGTGCACGAAAGGCTGCACCCAACTTGAGAAGAGATACAAGCCGTAGTTCTAGTGCTTGTAGGAATTAGAACGCCTTCTACTGCATTTTTATCATCAACGAGAAATGCACATTTAATCGTTTTATCTTTTGCGATTTGTTCATCGGAAAGTATTATTGAATCAATGAAAAATGCATCTTCAAGTTTTTCAATCAAAGATTTTCCGAGGTTTGACATTTGTTGAAAGGAGGAGCAGTTTTTAACCCAAAGCCATTCATAAATTTGCTTAGCTCTAAATTTTGGCTCATTCATTCCAATAATCAGCGACTCAAGTTCAGAATAGTCTAAATTTCTGATGTTTGCTTTTTTTTCCTCCATCCCTGCAAAAATAAACATTACTGGGTAATTCGAACTCAGAAAGTACAGTCAATGAAAACAGAAAAAATTAAATATGTATTTGATCTAAAAGTCGATTTGTTGCTGAAAGTAGATTATGGTTTTCCTCTGAAGAAAGTCCCATTCCAAATTGACCTTGTTCACAAGCGTCGATGATTCGCTTAATTTCCTTGTTTGTATCATCTGGTAAAATAGATTGTGCTTCTTCAAAAACTACTGATGGGTGCATGTCATCCGATTTACCGAGTTTATTGGTAAGTTCATTAATAATTTTTTGTTTGATCTCTTTATAAAATAATAATGTTTCACCGTTTAATAACAAAGTGTTTAAATCTACTTCCTCTTTAAGCTCAGTGATATTTGGTTCAATGATATCTATTGTAGTATCGTTTGTTGTAAGCAAATCATCATTATTTTCCTTTGTGATTGTATTTTTATTTTTTCGGATTCGAAAATACCACATCAATCCAAGCAAAAAAGGCAGTGCAGTAAGTCCCCAAATTAAGGGGGAAGAAGATAGTTCTCCAATAAAATTGGACGCATCAGAACTGCCATTCAAATTCGAACCTTTAAAGTTCTCTGATTTTCCTGAAGTAGTCTGTGATAACTTAAAATTCGAATTTTCAGCTACGTTTAATTCTTCAGATCCAGTTTTTAAGTCAATATACTTTGCCACTTGAGGGTCAAAGTAAGCAAATTGCACTTCTGGGAGTTTTATTTTTCCATTACCAACAACTTGTAAGTTGTATGTTATTGTAATTTTTCCTTCTGCGCCTAATGCGCTGTATTCAAAATCTTCTTTAATTATCGGATCACCATAGAGGATGAAGTTTCTACCTAAATCTAAGGTGGGTTTCGAAATTTGCTGCAAATTACCTGTTCCACTAATTTCAATAACCATTGGAAACACATCTCCTTGTTTTAGATTTTTAGTTATTCCTATTCTTTTAATACTGAAAGTGCCTACGCCTCCAGTAAAGGAAGTTGGTGCTCCATCTGGAATTGGTTTAACGGTTATTTTTGCACCAGAAGATTCAACTTTTTTTGTTTGAAATCCGTAATGCAGTGTTAACTCAAATGGACTTATTTCCTTTTCTCCTGCACCATTGAGAAACAATACTTTTTTATCATAACCAAATG